>JAYTFQ010000308.1:0-14836 GCA_043734225.1 Anaerolineales bacterium
GACGCTTCTGGCTGCTTTGCGACGAGGCATGCGTGCGGAATTGATACAGCGGCGCGTCCAGGTTGGCCAGTTGGGTGACTTCCGCCAGCCGCAGCCACAAGTCGAAATCCTCGGCCGGCTTCAGGCTTTCTTCATACGGGTCCGGACCGGGCAGGCACTCGCGCCGGATCATCACGGAACCGTGGCAGAAGCAGCAGTTGCGCCACAATTCTTCCTGAATCTCGGGGTTGGCCTGCGGGAACGGCGCCGGTTGAGCCAGCCGGCTGCCGGCCGAGTCGATTAATTGCATCTGGGTGCCAACCAGGCCGATCTCGGGCCGGCTGTCGAGCAGCGCCACTTCCCGTTCCAGCCGCTCGGGCAGCGAGATGTCATCATCATCCTGACGGGCAATATAGCGGCCGTGGGCCAGTGCCAGCCCCTTGTTCAAGGAGCGCGTTTGCCCTATGTTTCGCTCGTTGTGGTGGACCACCAGGCGCGGGTCGCGGGCGGCATACTGTTCGAGCAAGGCCACTGTCGCCGGGTCCGCGCTGTCATCGACGAGGATGAACTCGAAGTCGCGATAGGTCTGCGACAAGATACTGTCAATCGCCAGGCGGACATAGACCCGGCTATACACGCTCATGACCACGCTGACCGTTGGCCGAGCGTGCTTGACGGCCGCTGAAGCCGTCATTGAGGCTTGTCCGATGGCGCCGGGCTGGGTGTGGGAACCGGCACGGGGAGCGGGCGGCGCCACGGGCGGCCCAACAGGGCGCGGGCCGCCAGTGACCACACGCCGCGGTTGAGCATCCAGCGCGGATCTTGATAAATGCCCGCCCATAGGTGGGCCTGCAACTCTTTGAGGTCGCCGCGGCGGGCCGCGGCAAAGACGCGGCGCATGTGCACCCGCGAGCGCAGCGCGCGGCGCACCTGGCGGTAGGGCCCGGTCCGCGCCAGATCACCCAGGACAGACTCGGTAAACGCCAGGTCGCCGTCGCCGGGGGGCAGAGGCCAGTAGACAGCGCGCGATGCGAATAGTTCTGGGCTGAGGGTAATGGCCTGGGTCAGGCATTGGCGAGCCGCGCGCAGGTCGCCCTGCTGCACAAAGAAGTCGGCCGCCTGGCGGTAACTATCCGCGACGTGTTTCACCAGCCCAAACGGCGGGTTGGCGCCATGCCGCCGGCGCAGCGCTTTTTCGAGCGTGCGCGCCTGGGCAAACATTTGCTGGCCGCGGCGCTGGGCGCTGATGGAACCGGCATGTTGACGATACTGATACAGTTGGCTGGTCAATTTGGCCAGGCCGGTCGCTTCTGCCAGGCGCAGCCATAGGTCGTAGTCTTCGGTCAACTCCAGGCTTTCGTCATAGCCGCCCACCGCCTGCAAACAGCCGCAGCGCAGCATGACCGAGCCATGACAGATGGAATTGTGATCCAGCAACTCGGACTGCAGGGCGGCGTTGTCGAACCCGCCCGCATACGGGTCAACGCTCAATGGCTGCCCGGCCTCGTCGATGATCTGGACGCGTGTGCTGAGCAATCCGACTTCGGGGTGCTGCTCCAAATACATCACTTGTTCTTGCAGGCGGGTGGGCGCCGACAGGTCGTCGGCGTCATGCCGGGCAACATAGCGGCCGCGTGCCAGGCCGAGGGCCTTGTTGAGCGAGGCCGCCATGCCGATATTGGCGGCGTTGTTGGCCAGAACCAGGCGTGGGTCGGCCGCGGCATAAGCGCCGAGCGTCTGACGGCTGCTGTCAGTTGAGGCATCATTCACGATTATGAATTCGAAATCACGGCAGGTCTGTTGCAGCACGCTTTCGATGGCCGCGGCCAAATACGGTTCACCGTTGTGAACCGCCATGATGACTGAGACTGTGGGCGAGCGGTTGATCACGAAATCGTTATCCAAAGGCATGCGATGGCTAGGCCGGCCGCAAGCGGTGATTGACCCGCCAGACCAGGACCCTGGCGATCAGGACCCACACGCCGCGGTTGAGCAACCAGCTCGGGCCATACCGCAGCCCTGGACCCAGATGCGTGCTGACGCTGGCCCAATCGTTGCGTCGGGCCCCGGTGAAGACTTCCCGCATATGTTGGCGCGCCAAAAAGCGTTTTAGCCGGCGCTCGCGGTCAGAGGCAGGCGGGCTATCAGTAAAAACATTCCGAGCCAACTGGTCGCCGGCCGGCGTCGCCGGGATCGGAATATGAACCGAGTCCGACGCGAACCAGTCCGGACGATGCCGCAGAATACCAGCCAGACTCTGCCGCAGGTCAACTGTATCACCGCTGTCCTGCAAATTGACGGCTGCTTCCAGGAAGTCCCGCGCCGCAAATGATACCAGCCTGTCGGGCGGGGTGGCGCCAAACCGGCGGACCAGCGCCTTTTCAAGTCCCAGCGCTTTGCGCAGCACCTGTTGGCCATATTTGAGATGCGAGACCGAGCTGCCATGGTCACGATAGAGATAAAGTTGAGCCGGCAGCTTAATCATGTGTGTCACTTCGGCCATACGCAGCCAAAAATCGTAATCCTCACTCAGTTCTAAGCGATCGTCGTACAGACCCACGGCTTCGCGGCACACGCGTCGAAACATGACAGACCCCTGGCACAGGCAATTGTAATCGCACAGCGTTTCCTGGATCGACTGGTTGTCGTTGCCGCTGACAAAGCGCGGCGTCGGCCAGGGCGCGCCATCGGGCCCAATAACGCCAATTTGCGAGCTGACCAGGCCAACATCCGGATTGGCGTCCAGAAAGGCAATTTGCTGCGCGAAGCGGTTGGAGGCCGAGATATCGTCCCCGTCGTGCCGAGTGACATACCGGCCGCGCGCCAGGGGAAACAACCGGTTCATGGAGCGGGTGATGCCCTGGTTCACAGGGTTGTGCTGCACGGTTAGGCGCCCATCACGCGCCGCGGCCGCGTCCAACAGCGCGCCCGTGCCGTCGCTCGAACCGTCATCCACGACCATGAATTCGAAGTCTGGGAATGTTTGATTGAAGATGCTGTCCAAGGTGGCTGGCAGGTAGACATCGCCCTGGTACACCGTCATCAAGACGCTGAGGGCCGGCGCCGTCATTTGTTTGCCGAAAGGGGGGCGGCCAGCGCGCTGGCCGAATGACCGGCGCCGACTTCGGGCAGGGAGGGAAAGCGAGAGGCGAGCGGGGAAGTGACGAGTTGGGGCCAGCGCGCGGCAATGATGGCCAGCGTCAGCGAGCGCAGCCAGGTGGGGCGCAGCTCACTGGCCGCCGGCTGCGGGCCTGCGGCAAAACCGCCGTCTGGCAGTTGCCGCCGCAAAATAGCTCGCAGGGCAAACGCCATGGCAAGCTGGACCTCAGCAGCGCGCGCGTGGCCGGAAAAGTTCACACGCGCCAGCGTATCGACCACGGTTAAATCCGCCCAGGCCTCGTCGGGCTGTCCGGCGCCGAAGAGACCTGAAAACCGCTGCAGGTCAAGGATCGAGGCGATGAGTGGTTCGCCGCCTGGCAGCGGCTGGTCCAGCAACGCAAACAAGGGCGATAGGTTGCTGGCATTGCTGAGCGCTTCGAGCGGTGTCAGGGCCTGGTCAAACGTCCACAGGCCAGTCTCGGACTTGACCCGAGCGGCCAGCCAACTGCCGATGCCCTCCAGCGTCTGCCAATAGACAGCGGCGCCGGTTCGCGCGTGTTCCTGGGCCAGGCCGACCGCCAATCGCTTGATTTGCTGGCTGGCCGCGCACGGTTGCGCCCAATTCAATTGCTCCAGCCAGGCAGTCGTGCGTTCCAATTTGAGAAATGGTTCGACCAGGGGCAGCCGGGCAGCATAAGTGACACCCAGGCTGCGCAGACCGGAAATGGTGAGCAGCGTCTTGTCCCACTCATCCAGTTCACTACTGGCGCCTGGAGATGGGAGCGGTGAGATCGCCGGCGCGGCCGGTTGGCTGAGAATAAATTGGGTCCAGAGGGCTGTTTCTGCCTGGGGCAAAGCCGGCGTGCCCCAGATGGCGCGGATTTGAGCCGCGAGGGCCGAAGCCTCCAGAGATGCGACGCCGGCGCCGGCGATGAGGCTGTATTGGCCAACGGGGCGCTCACCGCGCAGGGTTTCCAGCCAGGCCAACAGGCGCTGGCGGACAGGCTCAAGATTGAGGGGCTGGTGCGAGTCAGGGACTGGGCGGAGCAGCGCGCGCGCCGACATCGACCACAGCCCGCGATCACGGGCGTAGCCGGGCGCGTGAACCAGCGTCTGGCCCACATGCCGCCAGACCTGGGCTCGTTCGCCGCGCGCAAAGAGCCGCTGGGCACTGGCTTTGTGCAGGCTGGCGAGCACCCGCCGCCGCAGCCGCGCTGGCCGGGCGACAGCGGCGGGTAAATGCTCACAAACCAGCCGCGCAAAGGCCAAACCGGCCGCGTCTTGTCCGGCCAGCCCCAGGCTCATGGCCCAGGCGTAGCGCGCAATTTCCTGGGCCAGTCGGTCCTCAGCGCGCAGGGCCGGCACGTTTTCCAGCACATAGCTCAGTTCGGCCTGACCGGTGGCGATATCTCCCGAGCGGTAGCCTTCCCAGGCCTTGGGCAGGTGCGTCTCCAGCAGCCAATCCGCAAAACCGGCCGGCAGCCCGCTTCCCCCATAGCGCTCGATAACTTGCCGCACTTCACGGTAGTGACGATGGTCGCCGGCCGATGTTTTGGCCTGCGGGTAGATGCGCTGGTCGGACAGGAATTCCGGCAAGAACTGAACCGGCCCGTGATCGCCGAGCCGGAACCACAGGTCGTAATCCATAGCAAAGTGCAGCGCCTCATTCAGCGGGCCTACCGCCTGCCAGGCATGCCGGCTGAAAAACGCCGATGGTTGGGGAATGGAGTTGCCCTGTTCCAGCAGCCAGCGTCGATCATAGGCGCGGGCAGAGGCCTGGCCGATGCGGCGCCCTGTGCGCGAAATTTGATAGGCCTGTCCGAAGATCAGCGCCGCAGCCGGGTTTTCGGCAAAGGCGTGCCCAATGCGGATCAGCGCACCCGGCTCGTACGTGTCATCGGAATTGAGCCAGGCCAGCACCTGGCCGGAAGCCTGGCGCATTCCCTGGTTGATGGCCTGGCTCTGGCCGCCATCCGGCGCGCTCACCCAGTTCTTCAGCCATGGCTCGTACTGGCGGATCAGGGCGACGCTTTCGTCAGTGCTGCCGCCATCCATGACCAGATATTCCAGGTTGGGATAGCCTTGCAGCAGCACTGAGCGCAGGGTCGCTTCGAGAAACTCGCCCTGGTTGAAAGACGGCGTGACAACCGTAATCCGCGGCCACACCACGCCGGGAGCCGGCGCCTCCGGCAGATCGACCGAGGGCGCTGCGGTCCAGGGCCAACCCCGCTGACTCATAGCCGGCGAGGGAAGGTCGCTAGGCTGAATTACTGTAGGCATATTGCGGATCGCCAGAGTCGCAACAACCGCTGGCCATCAAGCGGCTGAGGCTTGAGCCTGGAAATCAGCCTGAGCCTCTGCGAAGACTTGAACCAGTGCCCGGCCAAACGCGGCTTGACGCCGAGGCAGCTCAGCCCGGGCGGCGGCTTCCAAATGGGGATCGGGGCCGGGGGCGGTGGTCGTCCAAATCGATTCCAGTTTGGCCGCCAGGTCGTCGGCGTTATGAGGGTTGAAGTAAACAGCGCCGGGGGCGTCCTGCTCACGGAGCGGCGGCAGGTCTGAAACAAGCACGCGTTTGCCGATAGATTTGCTCTCAGCCACACTCAGCCCCAGGCCCTCGAACAGCGATGGATTGAGCACGCACATGGATTGTCGCATCAAGCGAAACACATCGAGGCGAGGCACTTGCCCTAGATAAATGAATTGATCACGGATATTCAAGCGCGACAACAGTTGCATGAGTTCACCGAAATACTCGCTTTGGCGAAAGTCGACCGGGTTTCCCGTACTGACAATGATAGGGCATACGTCTCGGCCCCTGAGCCGTCCCAGGGCCTCGAAGACGACTGTGTGATTTTTGTGCTTCCAGAATTGGTTGGGCAGATAGATGAATTTTTCCGGCAGGTGATACTCGGCCAGATGGGTGGACGGTTCCTGGCCGTAGATCTCAGGCGGGACACTGGCCACATAGGGTATGCGGCGCGCTTTGCCGGCCTCGTCCGGGGCAAACGCTGCCAGATCCAAGCGCACCTCCTCGGAAGTGACCAGCAGCCGGTTGGCCTGGCGCGCCATCATGGCAAACAGGCTGTCGCGGCGGGCGCGTTCCGCGGCATCAAAATTTTCAGGCAGGCGACGATGCTGGAAATCTGGAAGCCAGACCACAGTCGGAAGCGCGGCGGTCGGTAATTCAGGTCGAGCCAGCGAGAATAGGACGTCAATCTCTTGCTGCCGCAGGGCCTCGGCCAGCGGGTGCGGAACGATCCGGGCGGGCGTTTTCCGGAGACGGGCACGCAGCCACGCGGCAAAATGCGCACGCAGCGACCATTGAATGAGCGGCGCCGCGACCGGAGCTCGCAGCGGGGCGCGCAGCAGCAGGTCCGCGCTGGCTGCCAGAGCACTGAAGTCTTGTTCCGGCGCATGCTGGTCAACCACCAGCGCTAAGGTCGGGCAGTCGGGGCCCAGCGTTCGCAGGGCCAGGAACATGTTCTCGACGAACTCATTACCGGCCTGCCAGAAAGCGCCGCCAAAGTGCAGAAATGCCAGCCGCATGAGACCTCAATTCACCGTTCGCCATCACGAATCGATTCCGGTCGACAATGACGCAGACTTGCCGTGCGGTTAAGTCGGCAGATGCGCAATGGATCGGAACGTGATGGACCACAAGCCGCGGTTGGCAGCGCGGTGACGATCTTGGGCGATCGCGCGGACGGCGTAACCCAAGCCTTCGGCTGTGCGCCCCTGGTGATAACCTTGGAAAGCCAAGGCTTCATACAGCAGACTAAGGACGAGCCGTTCCAAACGCTTCGGCGCGATGAATCGATCCGGCAAACCGCGGCAAAGCTGACTGATCCAACGCAAGGCAAACTGGTTGTCGCCGCCAGCTTCGTTGATACGGCGCCAGGCCAAATTGACCAGGACTTCGGCTAGGCGCGTTTCTGAGCGCCAGCCGGGTATATGGTCGAGCACGCTCACCAGTTGCGCCTGGCCGACTGATAGGTCGCCGGCCCTGAGGGCGCTGATTGCACCTGACATCAAGGCGTCTTCCAGCACAACTGCCATTTTGGCAGGCAGTCCGTGGCCGCCATGCCGGTCAGCCACCGCTCGGATTTCATCAAACATGGCGGGCGACCGTTGAGATGTTTTGGCTTCGGCATACAGCCGCGTCTGCGACCATGACTGTGGAACATAGATCAGGGCTCCCTGTTCAGTCAGCCGGAGCCACAAATCGTAATCCAGCGCCCAATAAAGGGTATGGTCGAGCTTTCCGGCGGCGGCGTAGGCGGCCCGCAGAAAGAAAGCCGAGGGTTGCGCAATCGCGTTGTCCTGTGCCAGGAGGAATTGCCGATCGCAAACGTCGACCTCCGGAACCCGGCCCAGATGCACCCCCTCGCGGGTAATCATTTCCGCATCGCCGTATACCAGCACGGCTTCTGGATGGCTTCGAAACGCGTGCACCGCCGCCCACACCGCGCCGGGAGCGAATACATCGTCCGAATTGAGCCAGGCCAGGATTTCGCCTTCTATGCGTTGGAAACCTTTGTCAATGGCCGCGGGCTGGCCGCCGTCCGGCTCAGACACCCAGTTATCCAGCCACGGCGCGTATTTTTGCATGATCGCCAGGCTGCCATCGGTGCTGCCACCATCCATGATGGCGTAGCTTAGCTGCGGATAACCCTGCAGCAAGACGGAACGAATGGTTTCCTCAAGAAACTCAGCCTGATTGAAGGATGGGGTCACAACAGCCACGCTGGGCAGATTGATATCGACGTCCTGGTTGTCAGGCCGAGGCCCAGCCTCGTTCCAGGGCCAGCCCGTCTTTCCAGCGGGCGGGGCGGGCAAGTCTTCAAGGGCAGGGCAGGGGGCTTGTTTTGACATGCTGAGCGGCCTGAGGATGGCTTAGATGCAGTAGCGGTATGTAGCGTGCCAGGCGTTCGCAAGGGTGTCATAGTGCACTTGCGCCAGCCGGCTGCCGAAACGTTGCCCGCCGCGCCCCGTTAATCTGAACAGCCATTGCGCCGCCCACACCGCCGCCGAGTGCCGAAGCGCGTTGACGCGGTAGGGCGCCAAAAGGCGCTCCGCGGCCGCGTGGTAACCGTCAAGATCACTCGTTTTCTGGCGCTCGTGCTGGCGGAACCCGCCCAAGGGTATATCGGCTGTCACCAGGTCCGCATGTTTGAAAAACCGCAGCCACAGTTCAAAGTCGCCGGCCAAGGGCTGACTCTCGTCGACCCGGCCTCCGGCCGCCTGCCACAGTTCCCGCCGCCAAAAAGTGGACTCCTGCTGGATGTAGCCGACAAAGCCCCGTTGGCTGCCCAGGTGCCGGCCGCGATAGAACCAGGTGCGGCAATAGCCCGGCACGCGGTAGGCGGCGGTGGCCTCACCGGCCGCGTTCCAGCGCAGCGGGGTCTGCGTGGTGAGCCATTGCACCCCGGGCAGGTCCTGAAAGATGTGCCCGACGGTCCTTAGGGACCACGGGCAGAGCATGTCGTCGGAGTTGATCCAGGCCATGATTTCGCCAGTGGCACGCGCAAAGCCTTTGTTGATGGCATGCATGTGCCCGTGGTCCGGCTCGCTGACCCAGCCTGTCAGGCGGTCGGCGTATCGGCGCAGGATATCGAGGCTGCCATCGGTGCTGCCGCCATCAATCACAAAGTATTCCAGATTGGGATAGTTTTGATCGAGGACTGACTTGAGCGTGGCTTCCAGATATGGCGCCTGATTGAAGGATGGCGTGACAATGGAAATGCGCGGCGGCAAGGCGGGTGAAGCCATCATATGCAGTATTGGTGGTGATAAGACCACAGGTCGCGGTCAACCGCGCACTCCACCCAGGCCTGCCGGCTTCCGAAGCGCTGGCCCCCGCGCCCAGTGTATTTAAGCAGCAGGCCGAGCAGCCATTGCAGCGCGGGGTCATGAACTGTTCGATGCCGATAGCGCGCCAGAATGGAGGTGGCCTCGGCATGGTATTCCGCCTGAGCCATGGATTTTTGCTCGCCGTGAAATCGGAAGCCGGCCAGGGGACAGACGGTCGTCACCAGGTCGGCATGCTCGTAAAAGCGGGCCCACAGCTCAAAGTCGCAGGCAATGCGCAGTGTTTCGTCCAGGTGGGCGCCAGATGCCTCCCAAAGCTCACGCCGCCAGAAAGTGGCCTCCTGCATGATCCAACTCTTTTGTTCTGGCCGAATGGGAATGATAGGGATAGTCCAGCCGCGATAAAACCAGGTGCGCGCGTAGCGGTACGAATGCAAAGCGGTTTGCAGCTGCCCGGTGCGGTTCCACAGCAACTGAGTTTGGCTGGTCAGCCAGCGCACCTGCGGCAGACTGGAGAAAATGCGACCCACCACGTTAAAGGCCCAGGGGCAATACTTGTCGTCGGAGTTGATCCAGGCCATGATTTCGCCGGTGGCACGGGCAAAACCTTTATTGATGGCATGTATCTGTCCTCGGTCCGGTTCACTGACCCAGCCCGTCAGGCGGTCGGCGTATTTGCGGATGATATCCACGCTGCCGTCCGTGCTGCCGCCATCGATGACAAAGTACTCCAGATTGGGATAATTCTGGTCCAGCACCGAGCGGATCGTTTCTTCGAGGTATTGACCCTGGTTGAACGAGGGCGTGACAATTGAAATTTTGGGCGGGGCGGGTGATTGCGACATTTCAAAGAAGGTTCCAGGCGGCGGCAGTCTCAGTCAAGCGCGCTGGCCTTGAATGTCAGCGAACCAGTGCAAGTAGTCCTGGACGTGCCGGTTGGCATCAAATCGCTGACGGGCAATTTCCTGGGCGCGGCGGCCCAACTGGCGGCGCCGCTCCGGCTCTTGCAGCAAGTATTCCACGCGCTCGGCCATAGCCGCCGGGTCGCGTTCCGGCACAAGGAAACCGGTTAGACCTTCGTCCACCTGTTCGGGAATCCCGCCGACCTGGCTGGCGACGACTGGCACGCCGCAGGCCAGGGCTTCCAACACTGTATTGGGAAATGTGTCAGCGTGGGCGGCATGCAGATAAATATCAGCCGCCTGGTAATAGCCGGCCACGACCTGCGGATCGGATTGAAAGGGCGCGAAGCGGACTTCTGTCCGCCCGATGCGCAGCTCCGGCGCGGCCTCGCCCAGGGCAACGAATATGATCTCCTGGCTGGGGTTGCGGTCAGCCACGATTTTTATCGTGCTTTCCATGGTCGCAAAGTCTTTCCAATAGCTGGTCTTGACGTAGTTGGCCGCGAAAAAAATCACGCTGGCCTTGGCCGGCAATCCCAATTGTTCGCGAGCGGTCAGAGGGTTGCCGGGCCGAAAAATATCCAGGTTGACGCCGTAGGGAATGACGCGCGCTTCGACCATGCCCGCTGCCAGGATGGAGCGCTGGACTTTATCCATCAGCCATTGGCAGGGCGTGGCCACATGAAACCGGCCGCGCTGATAGATGCTTTTTTTGCGCGACCAATTGTAGGCGGTGCCGTCCGCCTGAATGGCCGGCGGAATATTCAGGTCCGGGCAAGCGCCGCAACCGGTCTGCCAGCGTTGGCAAGCAAATGAATGCGCGCAGTGGCCGCTGAGCAGCCAGGCGTCGTGCAAGGTCAGAAAGAGTTTTGCCCAGCGGCTGAGTTGCGGGAGTTGGCGCAGATCAAAATAATCGCCATGCAGGTTATGGCAGTGCAAAATATCGACTGGACCCGGCCCCGCGTCCAGCACTGCCCGGGTTCCAGGAAAGGAGAACCGTTCGCGACCCAGGCGGTCTTCAAGCGCTGGATAATCGTGGATGCCATTTTCGAGCAGCCCACGCAGGCGCCGGGCGCCAGGCAGGCGGCCTTCACGCCGCACCAGTGGCCGGCGCAACCGCAGCAACAGCCTGGTTGTAGCTGAAACTGGCTGGGGCCGGCGCGGAATCTCAAAAATATCCGGGTCCGCCAGGTGTTTGGTGCCGACCGCCAAACGGGACGCGTGACCTTGCGCGCGGTAACCCTGGAACAGGTCTAGCGCAACTTTTTCAGCGCCGCCAGCACGATCACTCGTGCTGACGGAGACGATGTTCATCGCGCGCGGCCCCAGGTGAATGGCCAGGCATGCGTCGCTTTGGGCGCTGAGCCGCCAAGCACCTGAGCCCAGCGCCGGACGCGTAGATCAACGTCGTCGCGGCTAACCAGGTCGTTTTCATATAGTGGGCTGATGTCCGGGTTGGGCGTGCGCCGCGCCGCGTGGCCCGAGCGGCGCGCGCGTTCAAACTCAAGCGGCGCGTTTTGCGAGGTCAGGCTGGGAGCGAACAGACTGGCGGGTTGAAGGGGCGGCGGCGCCTGAAAAACTCCGCGGCGCACATCGGCCAACAATTGCGCCAGCCGGGCGATGGGATCGCCATGCGCCAACAGGCGGCCGCGTGTCCAGGCGCTCAAGTCGCCGCCGGACGGCGGCTGTGAGTGTGTGCAGGCCCTTTCGAAGGCAGCCGAGGTGGTGAGATGGGACAAATGGGTTTGCCACTCGGTTTGCAGCACGGACGGGATAGGATAGGGCTCAAAAATGTAGGTTTCTTTGCCCGCCACTGCGGCCTCGATCAGGCTGGTGCTATAGGACGAAAGAACCACCTGACTGGCTAGAATCCATTCGCGCACACTTTCTGACTTCGTAAAGTGCAGGCCGGCGGGCGCTTGCGGGATGACGGCAGCGGCAAAGGCCTGAAATTCCTCCAATGGGACGGCCGGGCGCGGGCGAATAATGACCTCGACTGGATAGCGGGCGGCCAACTGCGCGCACCATTGCAGCATGGTCGTGAGCGAATCGCGGCAGAAGCGCACCATGGTGTCGATATGATCGCGCTGGAGGCCATCGCGCTCGAAAGCATCGAGTTTCCAGGGGGCATAGAAGGCCCAGGCGTAATTCTCAGGGATAAAAATCCAGCGCCGCGCTGGATCGAGCCCATACTTGTGGGCCAACTCAAGGCGCGTGGGAAAGTAAGCGGAATAGGGCGACTGGTAAAGCATGTAGGCCGGCTGACCGTTCAAAAAGATGTGCTCGGGGGGCACGCCGCATTCTTGAAGCAGTTCGGCAAAGAAATCGCCCCAGGCGTGGTGCAGGACGTGTCGACTGGCGAACTCGCCCTTGGGCAGCTTGGCTTCACGGTTGCCGGAGTAGAATATTTCCTCCCAGGCCAGGTTGAAATAGGTGGCTTTGGGCCAGTCGAGCAGCAAGGGGTAGTGACTTAAGCTGTCCGCATAGCAAAACGGCAACGCCACGATCCGGGGACGATAACGCTGCAGGGCCTGCGCCACGCCATAGGGCTGCTGGACAATTTCCACCCGCAGATGATGGCGGGTTTCACATAGATACTTAACGGCGCACAGCACGTCAAGTTCCCGTGCCACGTGCTCGTACAAAAGGACGACGTCGACCGTTTCCATTTTGGCCAGCGGTCAGGCCTGGGCGCGCGCAATGCGCCCGGCCAGGCTGGCCCCGTCTAACCCATGGAAGCGCAGCGCCTCCTGAGGCGTGCCGCAGGCGGGAAAGCCGTCCACAGCAAGGCGGGTGAAGCGCCTGCCGGCCAGCAGTCCGGACTCGGCCAGGCTGTTCAAGATGGCATCGCCCAGGCCGCCGATGGGGGCGTGATCGTCGATCACATAGATATGTTGATAGGCCGCCACGCTTTCGGCCAGCCATTGGCTATCCACCCGGTTGAGCCAGGGCATGTCAATCACCTGCAGACCCAGGCCGTGTTCCGCCAGAATATCGTGGGCCAACAGCGCTTCATGCAGCAGCACCGGGCCATACCCGAAAATGATCGCTTGTTCGCCTGGCGCTAGAACGGCGCCGCGCCCAAACTGAAGTTGATAGCCCGCCGGCAGTTGAATGCGGCGCGGCGAGGGGCCGATGTTCAACCGAATGGCACAATTCTGGTCGGCCACATTAACCGCATATTCGACAATTTGACGCGACTCATCGGCGTTGCACGGCTGCAAAACAATCATGTTGGGCAGTGCGCCCATCAGGGAAATGTCGCGGATGCTTTGATGCGATTTGCCTGGCCCGGCCGGGATTAATCCGGCGTAGTGCATCCCGTAGATAATCTTGCTCTTTTCTGACGCGTTGTTGTAGATTTGCTCGTTAGCGCGCGAGGCTAGAAAGCTGGCAAATGAATTCACAACCGGCAGGAGCCCGTGACGCGCCATGCCGCCCGCGGTGGAGACCATGTCCTGTTCGGCGATGCCGTTTTCCAGAAAGCGGTCTGGATAGGCAATTTCGAAGTTCCGCACCCGGCAGTCGGCGGCCAAATCGCCATCTAGCACCACCAGGTCTGGGCGAGTGGCGCCCAGCGCCACCAAAGCCTGCCCATAGGCCTCGGCGACATATTCGTCTGAAACTGGCGCCGGTTTGACCACGCGTCCCTGGCTGGCGGGTTCGCCCACCAGGCTGCCCGCGGCAGCGACGATTTCCGGCTGAACCGACTCCAGTTGAAGCTGGCCGAGCCCGGCCTGGGCCAGCCGGCGATTGATGCGCTCGGCCAGTTCCGCGTGCCCCGCCAGGAACGGCTCATCCGGTGGCGCGCCCGCGTGCCAGCGATAGAGCCCTTGGCCGGCTTTGAGCGCCGCCGGGTGCTCCATGAACGACACGCCGCGGCCTTTAATGGTGTCGGCAATAATGATTTTGGGGCGGTCACGGATCTGATCCAACTGAGCCCAGGCGTTATCCAATGCGGCGAAATCATGGCCGTCGCAACGAGCCACCTGCCAGCCAAAGGAAGCCAATTTTACGTCGAGGTCGCCCAGGTCGATGATTTCACAGACCTGCTTATCTGACTGCAGCTTGTTGTGATCGACGATGACGGTCAGGTTGGTCAGGCCCAGGTGATGGGCCGTTTGCAGAGCTTCGTAATTTTGGCCCTCTTGCAGCTCGCCATCGCCCGTCATCACCACCACGCGCCCGCCCAGTCCTTGCAGGCGTTTGGCCCAGGCAATGCCTTTGCCCTTGGAGATGCCCATGCCCAGTGAGCCAGAGTTGGCCTCGATGCCACGGACACCCACGTCGGGATGACCATCCAGCCCGCCGAGGCGGCGCAAACCCAAAAGCCTTTCTTTAGACAGCACGCCCAGCGCGAACAACACGGCATACAGGCCGGGCACGTCATGCCCCTTCGACGAGAAATACACATCGCGGTTGGGATTATTGAAGCCACTGGCCACGGTGTTCAGTTGCTGGTAGTACAGCCACACCACAATGTCCATTGCGCTAAAGCTGGAGCCCAGATGGCCCGAGCCGGCCCGCTTAACTTCCGACAAGGTGTTCAGGCGACACATATCAGCTAACAAGGCGAGCCGATCATGCGGCGCCAACGGCGCGGTTTGCACCCGCTGGAATTCTTGCGCGGGGATGAAGCGGATTTCTACCATCAGGGGGTGATCTCCTTGGCGTTGTCATAGGGTAACTGAGCGGGCATTGGCAAAGCGGCCAGGCCTCGTTCGAGAAGCAATTCAGCCAGCAGCCAATCCAGCGGCTGGTTGACGTCAAAACCTTCGTAGTCTTGGGTGAAGAAAGGCATAATGGCCGTGCCGGCGATGGTGTGCCCTTCCAAGGCGACCCGGGCCCAGGCGATTTCCAGGCTGGCATTTTGGACGTAAACCGTGGGCAGCGATTGATATTGGCTGCTGTGCCAGGGCTGTTCGGGCGTGCCCAGCGGCAGAAACGGCAGCATGCGCGTGTCGCGCACGACCCACATTTTGCCCGGGTGCTGCTTGCACTTCTCAACGGCGCGCAGCGAATCGACACGCGCATCAGCCACAAAG
>JAYTFQ010000309.1:0-3262 GCA_043734225.1 Anaerolineales bacterium
TGGTTTGCGCGGCCTCGAGCGCGGCCCGGCAGGCCGCGGCGGCCGCGGCGGTCGCCTCGCGCGCGGCCTCCAGCGCCGCCACGCGCACCCGCTGCTGCTCCAGCTCGGCCGACAGGTCGCGGCGTTCGCGAACCTGCTCCAGCATGGTCGGGGCCGCGTCACGGCCGGCCACAACCGGCCCAGCGGCCGTGTAGACGGTGCCGTCAAGCGTGACGGCCAGGGCGCCCGCCGGCAGCCGATAAGTGTCTCCGTTCACCAGCCGCCGCGCCGCCGCGGCATCTTGCACGATTACCACCTGTCCCAGGAGCACTTCAGTGGCCGGCCGCAGCCAATCCTCCGCGCCCACCAGCCGCGCCGCGATTCCCAGCACGCCGGGCACGTCTGCCGGGAGATCTAGCGCCGGCCGCGTCTGGATCTGCTGCAATGGCAGCAGGGCCACGCGGCCGTTGGCGGCGCCCAGCAATTGGACAGCCGCCTGGGCTTCGGCGTAATCGTTGATCACCAGCGCATCCAGGTAGGCGCCCAGCGCTGCGCTGACCGCGGTTTCCAATTGCGGCGGGACGGCAATCAGCTCGGCCAGGGCGCCGCGCGTGGCGAAGTTCTGGCTCAGAAGGGTTCGCGCGCCGGCCCCAAAGCCGGCCAATTGCGCCCGGGCCTGCTCCAGCACTTCCTGGCGTGCCCGCAGCCGTTCGGCCTCCGCCTGGGCGCCACTGGCATGTTGGCGGGCTTCAGCCAATTGAGCCTCGGCTGCGCGCAGCGCATCGCCGGCCGCGGTGGTTTGTTGTTCAGCCGTCTGGCGGGCCGATTGACGTCCTTCCATGGCGGTCAGCGCCGCCGCCAGTACGGTTTGGGCCTGGCTCTCGGCCTGGGCACGCTCGGCCAGGGCGGTTTGCTGTTCGGCGCGGGCCGCGGCCAGCCGGTCACGCCGCTCCAGCAGCTGAGTCTGACGGGCGCGCTGTTCGCTCAAGCGTGTATCCAGCGCCGCCAGGTGATCACGAATTTCCGACTCGCGCCGGCGCAAGACGGCGCGCTCATTCTCCCGCGCCGCCAGCGCGATTTGGGCCGACCGGGTTTGCTCTTCAGCCTCGCTGGCTTCCGCTGCCAGCCGGGTCACTTCGGCCTGGGCGGCGGCCACGCGTTCTTCTTGTTCCAACAGTTGTGCTTCCAACGGCGGAATTTCGGCCAGCAGCGCCGCGCGCTGCTCGACCAGTGAGCGCTGGCGCTCGTCGGCCACGGCCAACTCGCGGGCCAGAGCCTCGCTTTCGGCGTGCAGGCGGTCGGCCGCCTGGCGTTCAGCACCCAACTGTTGCCGCACCTGGGCAATCTGCGCCCGCAGCCCGGCCACTTCCTGGTCATAGTTCGCCTGTCGGCCCTGCCGGTCGGCCAGTTCGGCGGCGGTCAGCGTCGCTGCCTGGCGCGCTTCGTCCAAGGCGGCCACGGCCCGGTGCCAATGAAAGCCGTACCACAGCTTAAGCACCTCGTGCAGATCGTCCTTCACCTGGTTGAAGTCGTGCGCGCGCTGCGCCTGGCGCTCCAGCGAGCGCAGGCGGGGTTTTATCTCGGCCAGGATGTCGAGCACGCGCTCGAGGTTGCGCTGCGTGGCTTCCAGTTTGCGCAGGGCGTCTTCGCGCTTGTTGCGGTACACGCCGATGCCGGCCGCCTCCTCAAACAGGGCCCGGCGTTCATCCGATTTGAGCGAGAGGGCGGTGTCGATCAGCCCCTGGCCGATGATGGTGTAGGTGCGCTCGGCCATGCCGCACTTGGCCAGCAGCTCGCTGATGTCGCGCAGGCGCACGCGCTGGCCGTTGAGCAGGTATTCGTTCTCGCCGTCACGATAAGCGCGGCGGGCAATGGAAACCTCACTGAAGTCGATCGGCAGCCAGCCATCGCTGTTGTCGAAAACGAGCGTGGCCTGGGCCATGCCGGCGCGCGGCCGCAGCTCACTGCCGGCGAAGATCATGTCCTCGGTCTTCTTGCCACGCAGCAGCCCAAAGGACTGCTCGCCCAGCACCCAGCGGATGCTATCGACGATGTTGGATTTGCCGGAGCCGTTCGGCCCGACAATGGCCGAAATGCCCTCGGTGAAATTGAACTCGGTCTTGGTCGCGAAGGTCTTATAGCCGTGCAGCTCGAGCTGTTTAAGTCGTAAAGGCATTGGTGGACTAAATCGTTTGGGCGGCAGCCATGAAGAGCAGGGCCAGGGCGCCCAGGGCCAGGGAGATGATGGAATTTGTGCCCAGCCTGGCGCCCAGGGCCTGGGCTTCCTTCATCAGCTCCGGCGGGGGCGGCCCTTGGCGACCGAGGATATTCGTAGCCAAAGAACCCATTTTGCCGGAGATGGGGCCGGTAGCGAAGGCGCCATGCAGCATCGCCAGGATGCCAAAGACGGAGCCAATGGTCAATGTGATGCCCTGCGGAGTTTTAAGCCAATCGCCGTTGAGGCCGCCCGAGGTCGGCCAAAAGAGCAGCGCGCCAGCAAAAACGGTAAGGATAGCCGCGCCGGTAAGTATGCGCGCCATGCGGCCATATTTCGCCAACTGCAGCATGAACCGCCCGCCATCCAGGCCGGCATCCCGCACCGTGGGCGACAGAATGGAAACTAGAAAGATACTGCCGCCAATCCAGGTGACTGCCGCAAAAATGTGTATGATGCGGAGCACGGTCAGGTAAATCGCAGCGAGTGTCATGGCGAATATCCTTGTGGGTGGATGGGTTTCAGCCGGGCGGGCAAAGTATAGCCGGACCACACGATACGTCAATGATCGTTTGCCGATTCGGCTGGGACGCGCGCCTGGATCAAGCTCACGCGGAGGCCGCCATTCAGCAGCGCCAGCCGATTCGTTTCGTCACTGGGTAAACTCAACGCGTGCTCCAGCCGGACGTCGCTGCTGAGCATTGCCAGACGCCAGCCCGGGCAGCGCTGGCGCAGCACCTGGCCGAAACGCGCATATAGATTGCGCAGATCGGGCCCTGCGTCCAGCCGTCGCCCATATGGCGGGTTGGTCACAACCCAACCGGGACCGGCCGGCGGTTCCAGGTCGGACACGGCCCGCTGTGAAAATTGAATGGCGCCGGCCACACCCGCCCGCACTGCATTGGCCTGCGCCGCTTCAATCGCGCCCGCGTCGCGATCGGAGGCCTGGATGATACCGGTTGGCGACTGAATGACGCCGGCCTCGGCCTCATCTAGCATCTGGCGCCAAAGTTGCGCGTTGAAATCTGGCCAATCCATAAAGGCAAAGCGGCGGGCACGCCCAGGCGC
>JAYTFQ010000310.1:0-20202 GCA_043734225.1 Anaerolineales bacterium
AGCGGCGGCCAGGTGCGCCAGGAGACGCTGGGCTGGAACGAGGCCGAGGGCCGCACCGTGCCCCAGCGCGGCAAGGAACAGGCGCACGACTATCGCTACTTTCCCGAGCCCGATCTGCCGCCGCTGGTGCTGGACCGGGCCTGGGTGGCGCGCGTGGCGGCCGAGCTGCCCGAGCTGCCGGCCGCCCGCCGCGAGCGCTTCGTGGCCGACTATGGCCTGAGCCGCTACGACGCCGAGCTATTGGTGGAAGAGCTGGCCGTGGCGGATTATTTTGAGCGCGCGGTGGCGGCGCAGCCGACCGCGCTGCGCAACCCCAAAAGCCTGGCCAACTGGATCACCGGCGAGCTGTTCCGCCTGATGAACCAGGCCGGTCAGTCCATCGAGGCGGCGCCAGTGACGCCGGCGCGGCTGGCCGAGCTGGCCGGCCTGGCGGCGAGCGGCGCGCTGAACTTTAACACGGCCAAGAGCGTGCTGGAGACCATGTATCGCACCAGCCGCCCGGCGGGCGAGATTGTGGCCGAACAGGGCCTGGGCCAGGTGAGCGACAGCAGCGAGATTGAGGCCCTGGTGGCCGATGTGATCGCCGCCAGCCCGGGCGAGCTGGCCACGTACCTGGCCGGCAAAGAGACGGTGGAACAATGGTTTTTTGGGCAAGTGATGCGCCGGCTGCGTGGGCGCGGTAACCCGCAGGTAATTCGCCAGGCCCTGGCGGCGGCGCTGGCACAATCCAAGCAAGAGGTCAAGCCCGGCTGAGTTAGACGGGGCTTTTATTTCGAGCCTGTTTGGGGAGGCAGATATGGTGAACGATTTCAATCCGTTTGAGGTGGCGCAGTCGCAGTTCGACCGCGTAGCCGACCAACTGCGGCTGGCCGGCGAGGCGCGCCAAATCTTGCGCTGGCCGCTGCGCGAGTTCCGTTTTCAGATCACGGTGCACATGGATGACGGCAGCCACCGCGTGTTCCTGGGCTATCGGGTGCAGCACAACGATGCGCGCGGCCCGTGCAAGGGCGGCATTCGCTTTCACCCCAACGAGACCATCGACACCGTGCGCGCCCTGGCCATGTGGATGACGTGGAAGTGCGCCGTGGCCGATATCCCGCTGGGTGGCGGCAAGGGCGGCGCCGCCTTTGACCCGTCCACTTTGTCGGTCGGCGAAAAGGAACGCCTGTGCCGGGGCTGGGTGGGCGGCATCTATAAGAACCTGGGCCCGCGCAACGACGTGCCCGCGCCGGATGTGGGCAGCACGCCGCAGATGATGGGCTGGATGATGGACGAGTACTCCAAACTGGTCGGCCAATACACGCCCGGCGTTATTACAGGCAAACCGGTCGGCAGCGGCGGGTCGCTGGGCCGCACCGAGGCCACCGGCTTTGGCGCCATTTACACCGTGCGCGAGGCGCTGAAGCACCTCAAGCTGGACGGCCACAACTGCACGGCCGCCATTCAGGGCTTCGGCAACGTGGCGCAGTACGCCGCCATCGGTTTTATTGATCTTTTGGGCGGCAAGGTGCAGTGCGTGTCGTGCTACGACCGCAACGACAAGACCTCCTATACCTACTCCAAGCCTGAAGGCATCGACCCGCGCTTCTTGCAGTCGATTACCGACCAGTACGGCACTATCGACCAGAAGAAAGCGGCCGCCGGCGGTTATGTGCGCGAGGATGGCGATGCCTGGATCAGCAAGGACGTGGATGTGCTCATCCCGGCCGCGCTGGAAGGCCAGATCACGGCCGAGAATGTGGATCGCATCAGCCGCCAGGTGAAGATCGTGGCCGAGGGCGCCAACGGCCCCACCTCGCCCGAGGCGGACGAAGTCTTCAAGCAGCGCGGCCTGTTCCTGATCCCCGACTTCCTGTGCAACGGCGGCGGGGTAACGGTCTCGTACTTCGAGAGCGTGCAGAACGACGCCAACTACTACTGGGAGAAGGAGGCCGTGCTGCGCCGCCTGGATGCCAAGGTGACGACCGCCTTTCACGGCGTGCTCGACATGGCCACCAGCCGCGACGTGTACATGCGCGACGCGGCGTATATGGTGGCAATTGATCGCGTGGTGAAGGCGATGGACCTGCGCGGCTGGCTGTAACGGAAATAACTCCGAAAACGAAATACGGGGCGAGCTATGCTCGCCCCGTATTTCGTTTTCGGAAACAGTGTAGAATCGCCCCCATGCCCGACCTGCCACTCGAAACACCCAAGATTCTCGCGCTGTACTTGCAGATAGCCCAATACCCGGTGCTGGCCCGCCAAATCCGCCAGCGCATGCGCCAGGAGCTGTATGCCCGCGGCGTGATTGCCCAATCGACCTTTGAGGATGAGGCGCGCGCCAAGGCCATCGACTCGCAGCACCGCGAGGGCCTGAGCAACCCGTATGCCGAGGAGAACGAAAGCACCTGGGAACAGCGGCTGCAGACGGTGCGCGACAACCTGACCGATTTCTATTTCGCCTACAACCTGCCGCTGGACCTGTTCAACCGCATCGTGCACGAGCTGATCAACGAGCGCGCCGCCGAGCCGCACGCTGAGATGGCGCTGACCTTCAACCCAGAGCTGGCGCCGGTGGACTTGCTGCTGCGCCAGGTGCGCATTTACGAGGGCCTGCCGGAGGCCGAGCGCGCCAAGGTGCTGCACCACCTGGAAGAGATCAGCGTGGTGTTGGTGCGGACGATCATCAGCGACCAGTTGAGCTTTGTGCGCGTGGCCAAGAAGTGGTTCTCCGCCACCGATTTCGAGTTCATCCGCTCGCGGCGCATCGGCACGGGCAAGATTGGCGGCAAGGCCGCCGGCATGCTGCTGGCCTGGAAGATCCTGCATCAGGCCGCGCCCGATCTGGCCAACAGCGTCAGCCTGCCCCCGTCCTATTTTGTGGGCGCCAATGTCTTTTACGACTTCAAAGCCCTCAACCAGTTGGAGCACAACCAGAAATACAAGAGCACCGAGGACATCCGGGCCGAGTACGACCAGATTGTGCAGGCCCATCTGCAGGCGCGCTTCCCGGAGGAAGTGGCCGACCGGCTGCGCGAGATTTTGGAAGAGGTCGGCCCGGTGCCGCTGATCGTGCGCTCGTCCAGCCTGCTGGAAGACAGCTTTGGCACCTCGTTCGCCGGCAAGTATTCCAGTTATTTTTGCGCCAACCAGGGCAGTCCAAAGGAAAACCTGCGCGACCTGACGGTGGCCATCCGGCGCATTTATGCCAGTGTCTACAGCCCGGACGTGCTGATCTATCGCCGGCGCATGGGCCTGCTGGATTACGACGAGCGCATGGCCATTCTGCTGCAGGTGGTGCAGGGCGAGCGTCACGGGCGGCTGTTCTTCCCCGACCTGGCCGGCGTGGCCTTCAGCCAGAGCCCGATTGTGTGGAGCCCGCGGCTGCGGCGCGAGGAAGGCTTTATCCGCATGGTGCTGGGCCTGGGCACGCGGGCGGTGGAGCGCGTGGGCGAGGACTATCCGCGGCTGGTGTTCC
This sequence comes from Anaerolineales bacterium, assembly GCA_043734225.1. GTDB lineage: Bacteria > Chloroflexota > Anaerolineae > Anaerolineales > UBA6663 > JAYTFQ01. Next base: position 3,461 of record JAYTFQ010000310.1, read on the forward strand.
TGAGCCATCCCAATCTGCGGCCGGAGAACTCGCCGGAGGCCATCGCGCATTACTCGCAGCACATGGCGGACGTTATCGACCTGGACGCCAACAGCATTGCCACGCGGCCGGTGAGCGAGACGCTGACCCTGGATTACCCGGCGCTGCCGTGGGTGGCGTCGCTGCAAGACCCGCAGGCCGAGACGCTGCTGCCGCTGCGCAGCCTGGGGCCGCAGGTATCGCCCGAGCGGCTGGTGCTGACCTTTGACAACCTGCTGCAGCGCACCGACTTTGTGCCGCTGATGCGGCGGGCGCTGGCCACCCTGGCGCGCTACTACGAGCAGCCGGTGGACCTGGAGTTTGCCGCCACGGTGATCCCGACGGCCACGGGCAGCGGCCGGCCGGAGGTGCGCCTGCACCTGCTGCAGTGCCGCCCGCAGAGCAGCCTGCGCGGCACCAAGGTGCGGCCGCTGCCCATGAACCTGCCGGCGGAAGACAAGCTGTTCTATACCACGCGCATGGTGCCGCAGGCCGAGGTGCGCGACGTGGACTTTCTGATCTACGTTGACCCGGTGCTGTACAGCCAGTGCGGCAGCTCGGGGGCGCGGGTGGCGGTGGCGCGGCTGGTGGGCCAGCTCAACAAGGCCCTGGAAGGCCGCACCTTCTTGCTGATGGGGCCCGGCCGCTGGGGCTCGTCCAATGTGCAGTTGGGCGTGCCGGTGTCGTACGCCGATATCTACAACGCCCGCGCCCTGGTGGAAGTGGCCGTGGGCAGCGACGGCATGGCGCCCGACCCGTCGTATGGCACACACTTCTTCCAGGACCTGGTCGAATCGCAGATCTACTCGCTGGCGGTGCACGCCGATGGCGCCGCGTCCGCGCCGGGCGAGTTCCTCAACTGGGATTTCCTGAAAAAAGCGGCCGACCGCCTGACCAGCGTGCTGCCGGAGGCGCCCGGCCTGACCTGCGTAAAGCTGATCGACGTGCCGGCCGAGCGCAGCGGCCAGCGGCTGCAATTGCTCATGGACGGCGAGAAGGCCTTGGCGTTTTTTGAGATGGCTGGCGGCCTGTAGGCTGCCGCAAAGCGAGCCGCCGCGTAAGGGCGTTCAGTTGAACGCCCCTACGCGGCGGCTCGCTTTTTGATTCAGAGAATCGACTGACTCAACGTATAATACCGAGTCGATACCACTAGCGGACGGAGCGCCTTATGAAATTATCCTGCATGCAAGAGAATCTGGCTAAAGGCCTCAGCGTCGTCTCGCGCGCGGTCGCCGCGCGCAGCACTCTGCCCGTGCTGGGCAACATTCTGCTGGCCACCGACAACGGCCGCCTGAAGCTCTCGGCCACCAACCTGGAGCTGGGTATCACCTGCTGGGTCGGCGCCAAAATAGAAGAAGAAGGCAGCACCACGGTCCCGGCCAAAACCCTGGTGGACCTGGTCAACACCCTGCCGCAGGACAAGGTGGAGCTGGAGCTGACGCTGCGCACCCAGACGCTGAACCTGGCCTGCGGCCGCACCCAGGCGCACATCAAGGGCATCGACGCTCAGGAATTCCCGCTCATCCCGCCGGCCGATCTGGAGCATGGCCTGGAGCTGAACGTCGAAGACTTCAAGGAAATGATCAACCAGGTGGCATTTGCCGCCGCCACCGACGAGGCCCGCCCGATCCTGACCGGGGTGCTGGCCAAGATCGACGGCAGCACGCTGGTGCTGCAAGCGGCGGACGGGTTCCGGCTGGCGGTGCGCACCGCGCATCTCTCCAACCCGGCGGCGGAGCCGATTAACGCAGTTATCCCCGCCCGCGCCCTGGCGGAGCTGGCGCGCATCATCGGCAGCGAAGACCCGGTCTACATGAGCCTGCCGCCCAACCGCGGGCAGGTGATCTTCCATCACGGCAATATTGAGCTGGTCTCGCAGCTCATCGAAGGCGCGTTCCCGGACCTGAACGCCGTCATCCCCAAGAGCCACACCACGCGCACCATCATGCCCACGGAGGAGTTTCGCAAGGCTTGCCGCACCTCCGACATCTTTGCGCGCGAGGCGGCGCACACGGCCCGGATCAAGATCAAGCCCGGCACTGATGACACCCCCGGCCACGTCAGCATCTCGGCCACCTCGGCCGAAACCGGCGACAACGTGGCCGAGATTGACGCCAACGTCGACGGGCTGGGGGTGGAGATCGCCTTCAACGTCAAATATCTGGTGGACGTGCTAAACGTCATCGACACGCCCAACGTGGCGCTGGAAACCTCCGCGGCCACCAGTCCGGGCGTCATCCGGCCGATGGGCGGGAATGACGATTATCTGTATGTGTGCATGCCGATGCACCTTGGAAAATAGGCAATTCTGGCCAAATGAAATCGGGCCGGGTGCAAAGCACCCGGCCCGTTTTCATTTGGCCGCAGCGATCGATGCAAATCGCGAACAGCATAACGGCTATAGAACAGCCGAACAGACGCTGGTGCACCATTTGCACGGGTTGCTTCTGGAAACTGTCTAGCAGAGACTAGGCCGCGCCCTACAGTACCGTCGGCGCTCCGTTGCTGTCTCGCCCTTTCACCCGTTTGCCTGTATCCACTCGTAACGCCGCTGTGCCGGGCGGCAGCATCAGCGGCGCCCCAGCGCCCGCGTTCTGATTGGCATCGCCCTGGGCGGTTTCGGCCAGCACGTTGCCGGCAGCGTCCACGGCCTGCAACACAAACCGATCCAGGTTGCGGCTGGCTGGCCCATGCACGCGGGTGCCGTCCTTAAGATACTTCGAGCCGTGGCACGGGCACTCAAAGCGATCGTTGGTGGGTTTCCACGCGTACAGGCAGCCGAGGTGAACGCAAACTTTGTAAATGGCCAGCACCCCCTGCCGCGTGGTCTGCCCGTTCGGATGGCGCGGGTCGGCTGCCGCGCGCGGCCCAATGTTTGCCAGCCAGAAGCGCCCGGCGTCGAAGGCCGCTGGGTCAGCATCGGGCGGTGGCAGCGCGGCCAGGTCCAACTTGAACAGCCCGCCGAATTCGCCAGGCTTGAAGCGCGGCACGGCAAACCACACCAGCGCCCCGCCGCCTTCTGCCAAAAAGAGCGCCATCGACGCCACCCAGACATAATATAGAAACTCGCGCCGTGATAGGGTTGGGGTTGCAGCATCCGTCGCAGCCATGGGCCTCCGGCCGGCGTGAAGGCGCCAGCGCTGAAGGCAGTGTGCCAGGATGCCGTTGGAAAAAGCTTGGGAAGATGTGGCGGGCTAGTTTCCTGGCGCGGGCGCCGGCCAGAGCGCCGCGGCCAGTCCCAGCCACCAGCCGTAGGTCAGAACCGCCAGCATTAGACCCAGCGGCAGCCACCACGAGTCGGGGATGGGTGGGGTGACAAACGTATAGAGCAGACCGACCACAGCCAGGCATAGGCCGTTAATGGCCAGCAACCGCGCACCGCGCAGTTCCGGTACGGGCCTGGCCCGCGCCAGCGCGGCTCGCAGGATGGCCAGAGTCGCCAGGGACAGGCCAACCAGCGCCAGCGGTTGGGCCGCCGCGCTGGTGGTGCCGAACAGCCCGGCCAACTGTCGCAGCACGTCCCACACTGTTTCCAACACTGGCCGCTGATTGGCCGCCGCTGCCAGGTAGGCCGAGGGCAGCACCGAAACTTGCGCCACAGTCATCACGCGGCTGAGCGTTTGGGTGATCAGATCGAGCGCACCCAACCCGAGACCTATCCAACTCAGCGCGGCTGCCGCGTTCTTATCCGGGGAGGCCGCCCGCAGGCTGCCAAACCATGCCAGGTAGGCCGGTATCAGCAGCAGACCGATGGGCAGGTATAGATATAACTGCTGGGCCAGCGTCGCCAACGCTGCCGGGTTGACCAGCAGGCGCGGCAGCGCCTCGGCGCCGGCGTCACCGGGTGACACCAGGCCGCCTTGCAGCACGCCTGCCAGGCTCAATGCCAACGCCGTGGCGGTGATGACCACCCAAACCCCAATGCCGGCCGCTGCCAAGCGGCGCAGCCAGGCCGGCGGCCCGGCCGCCACGTCACCCGCCGCAGCCCGCGTCTGGCCGGTGGCGGTGGGTTCAATTTGCAGCAGTTGCTGGTGCAAGGCCAGGGTCTCCGGCAGCGGGTCCGTGCCCAGGTCGCGCGCCAGCGCGGCCCGACAGCGCTCAAAGGCCGCCAGCGCGGCGGCCCGGTCGCCGTGCTGCATGTGCGCCCGCATCAGGACGCGCCAAAGCGATTCCCGGCTGGCGTCGAGCGCCAGGCCTTGCTCGGCGGCGCTGACGGCTGGCGCCCAGTCGCCCGCCCCCTGGCACAGGTCGGCCAACCGCGCCAGCGCCTCCAATCGCAGCCCATGCAGGCGGCCGCGCTCGGCTTGCGCCCAGTCAGCGTATGGGTCTTCCTCAAGTAATTCGCCGGGATAGGCCTGCAGGGCCGCGGCCAACGGCGCGCGTTCAGTGGTCTGGAGGGCGCGTTCGAACTCCGTCAGGTCCACCACCACATCAGGGGCGGCCAGGAAGCGATAGCCCTCGTGGCGCGTTTCGATATAGGTCGAGTTGCGCCCGCGGGCCAGGTCCGGCTCCAACACGCGCCGCAAATCGCTCACCGCCGAGCGCAAGTTCGCGTCAGCCGCGTCTGGGGCCGCGCTCGGCCACAGCCACTCCACCAGTTGATCCTTGGCGACGAAGCGTTGGCCAGCCAGCAGCAAGACTTTGCGCAGGTCGCGCGTTTTCTGGCCACGCCATTCGGCGGCTGGGATAGGCGTGCCACTTCGCCAGACTGCAAACCGCCCCAGCAGTTGAACACGCAGCCGCGGCGCTAGACCACGTTGTTCAGCCATTGCTCAGTCTCATGTGGGTGGCGCAGGCGGACCACAGCCAGATGCGCGTATTCCGGTCGCGCCAGCAAAGCAGGATATTCACGCCGATGGCGCGGGTGGCTGGTCAGCGCATACAGGAAAATCGAGTCGCGGCTGAAGAGGTTGTCGCGCAGCCGTTCGCGGTTGCCGTTCCACAATTCTTCGCGGCTAATCACGCGGCGCGGGGTGCGCCTGGCCAGGCGCCACAGCACCAGCGGCAGCGGGTAATCGAGCCAGACGAGCGCGGTAGCTCTGGGCCAGACCAGGTCGCGCACCGAGCTGTAGTTGCCGTCGATCACCCAGGCTGGGGCATCCATGGCGGCGGCCACCCGGCCCCGGAAGTCGTCGCGCGGGATGGGCTGCCAGCCCGGCCCCCAAAAGAGCGCATCACATTCGATGTGCGGGACGGCCAGCCGGCGCCCCAGGTATTGGGCCAGACTGGTTTTGCCCGAGCCGCTGACGCCGACCACGACGACCCGCCCCAGCGCCGCGAGTTTGCCTTGCTGGGTGTACGCCGCCAGGGTCGATCCGCTCACGTTCGTTGATCCTCCAGCTTTCATTCTCATTCATGGCATCGAACCCGGCTGCCGTGACAACTGTCTATCTGCTCTTCACCAGCCGCTGATACCCGCCCGAGGCAGCATACTTGCGCAGCTCGGCGATGCGGCGCGCCATGAGAGGGTGCGTGGCCAGTGCTTCGCCAAGCTGGTTGCCCAGGTCGTTGCCCTGCGCTTCCAGGATTTGCAGCGCGCGCGCCACGTCGGCCGGGCTTTGCGCCTGGCCCCCGGCGGCGATCTTCACCAGCGCGGAGATGGCCTTGTGGGGTTTGGCGGTGGCCAGCAGCCCGGCGCGGTCGGCCGAGTATTCGCAGGCCCGGTTCCACCACAAGAACGCCAATTGCAGCATGCCAAAGGTAATGGCCGGGCTGGGGATGCCCGACAGCCCACCCACCAGCGAGTTCAGCCAGGTGTGGCCCAGGCGCACGTGGCCCAGCTCGTGGCTGATGACGAAAGCCAGCTCATCGGCATCCAGCACCTGCAGCAGGGGCGATTCGATGACGACGATTTTGGGCGAGTCCAGGCCGAAGGTGTAGGCGTTCAGCGCGCGGCTGGGGGCCACGTAAATCTCCACCGGTCCCGGCCCCAGCCGGGCCGCGCCGGCCTGCGCCAACGCCCACAGGTTGGGGGTGTCGTGCGCGGTGACGCGCCGGGCCTGGGCCAGCAGCCGGCTGTGTTGGGAGCGTGTGCCGGCATAGGCCATCGCCACAGCCAGGCCCACAAACAGCACACTCCCGCAGATGGTCGCCGCCGCGGTGACCGCAATCACCACCGCCACCAGCGTCAGCGTGATGGCCAGGATGACGTGCTCGCCCGGATAGCGATAGCTCCCCGGTGAGAACGGCCGCGGCGCGCTCATAGGTTGGCCAACGTGGGTTTCAGGCGGCCACCGCGGCGGCGGCCAGCGCGATGGCGCCCAGCACCCCGGCGCGCGTGCCCAATGCGGGCGGCACGATGTATTCGTCAATCCGGTCTTGGATCCACGGCGTCTGCAAGTAGCCGTTCAGCAGCCGCGCCACCTCGGTCCGGATCAGCGGGAAAAGGTGCAACTGGCTCATTACGCCGCCGCCGAGCACAATGCGCTGCGGCGAGAGCGTCAGGATGATATTGACCAGCCCCAGGGCGAGATAGTGCGCTTCCAGCGGCCAGGCGGGATGATCGGGCGGCAGGGTTTCGGCCGGCTGCCCCCAGCGCAGCGCCATGGCCGGCCCGTTCGACAGCCCCTCGAAACAATCGCCGTGATACGGGCAGTTGCCCGCGAAGGGGTCGGCCTGCCAGTCGTGCGGAACCAGCATGTGGCCCATCTCCGGGTGCAGCATCCCGTGGATCGGCCGGCCATCCACCAGCCCGCCGCCGCCAATGCCGGTGCCCACGGTGATATACACCAGGTTGTGCAGCCCTTGCCCGGCCCCCCACAGGCCCTCGCCCAGCGCGGCCGCGTTCACATCCGTGTCGAACCCCACCGGCAGGCCAAAGGCGCGCGTCAAGGGGCCGACGACATCGGTGTCTTTCCAGCCTGGCTTGGGGGTTGAGGTGAGGTAGCCATAAGTTGGCGAGCCGGGCCGCGGGTCCAGCGGCCCAAACGACCCCACGCCCAGGGCGGCCAGCGGGCCTAGCCGGGCTTGCTGGGTGCGGAAAAAGTCAATCGTGGCCGCCAGCGTCTCGGCCGGCGTGGTGGTGGGGAAACGGGCTTCGGCGGCCAGCTCGCCTGGCCCGCTGCCGACGGCGCAGTTGAATTTGGTGCCGCCGGCTTCGACGCCGCCATAGAGAATGGGCATGGTTAATTCCTCGAGAGGAATACTAAATGACTTGCAGCCCCGACATGCGCGCCAGCACTCGCCGCAGGCCGGAGGCGGCAAAGTCAACGGTGACGGCTTCATCGCCGTCGCGCGGCTCGCTGCGGATCACTTCGCCTTCGCCCATTTGCGGATGCCGCACACGCATGCCTTTCAGAAAGCGCAGCCCGGAAGGGTCGGCGGCGGGGGCCGGCGGGCTGGGCGGCACCACCAGCGGCGTGACAATGGGCGGCGCCACGCTGCGGGGCGGCAGCGCCTCACTGGGGTAGCTGCGCGGCGCCTCGCTGGGGTAGCTGCGCTGGGCTGGGGAAAACGTGCGCCGAGGCGGAGGCGCGCCGCCGCCCGGGCGCCGGGGCTTGTTTTTGTTGGCCGCGGCTCGGGTCCGCTGCAGGCCGCGCGTGGTGGCGCTCTGGACAAAAACGGCCACGCTGCCGGTCTCGGGGTCGCCGGCGCAAAAGCCTTCCAGGATGAGCATGTCATCTGGGTCGGCCAGGGACGGCTCGACCTCCGCCCACTGCTGCGAATCGAGATAGCAGACGAAGGGCACCGGCTCGGCCGGCGGGACCGGCACGCCGCGTGGCAGGGGCGGGGCCTCGCCGGCGGCCAGCATCATCACTACGGTGCCATCGCGCCGTTCAACCTTGGCCGGACGCCCGCTCAGCATCACCTTAACACTCATGGTCGAGCCTTTCAACGCCGTCAGCAGTGGCAGCAATTCGATGCGCGCTTCCCAGGGCATCGGTCGTCGGCGCGGGGGCGGTGTCTGCGCGGCCGGGGCTGATCCCGCCACGGAGCCGGCGGTCGCGTCGCGTCGCGCGCGCGTCAGCCGGAAAAAGATGCCGCCCAGGGTGCGCGGCCGGTTGCCATTGGGCAGCCGCTCGCCGCCACCGGCCTGGATGGCCAACGCTTCCGCCAGACAGGTATCCACGACCGCTTCCCCCTGCAGCGTGTACAGGCGAAAAATCTGGTCCAGCGCTTCCGGCGTGGATTCGCCCAGTTGGGCCGCCGTCTCCCGCGCGCGCGCGCGCAGGTTATCTTCAGTGGATGGAGAACGTTCTTCGCTCATAGATGGGTGGGTATCCATAGATGAAAGTGAAACGGCACCGGCTCTCGCAATAGCGAATCTTTAACGTCGATTATCGTCGGCATATATCAAAGCATACAAAGCGAACATCAATATGTCAACGGCAGGCTTATATGCTCACAGGGCTATCTTAAAGTCCGGTGTGCCAATGCACGGCCTATGCCTGGCGGTTGAAACCGCAGCTACAAGAGCACCAAGTCGCCCTGCGGCGACTGGAATTGCGCACATCCAGCCCGCGTAGGCGGGCTTTGTGCCTTTGTTGCAGCGACTTCAGTCGCCCGACGCGACTTTAAGAAAGGCCTGTATATGCTCACACGCTGCGCGTCACGGACCTCCAACCATATTTCCCCGCTCACGGCCCCGGTGTGCCGCTGCCGGTCCAGGTGAAAATGCCAACCAGGCTGGCCGCGCCCACCGGTTCATAGGCGATCTGCCCCCCGCCCGAGTTGGGTTTCTGGCGCACAGTGGTTACCGTCCAGTTGAATATGTGCGCGCTGGCGTCGGTGGGCATCAGGTTTTTGGGCAGGTCCAGCCGGGTCTGGGAGGTGGCCGTGTCGAAAACCCGCTGGCAGTTGCAGGTGATGTCTTCCACGTGCACCTCATAAAACTCGCCCGGGCGCAGGCTGCCGGCTGGCGCCCATTCCAGCGCGATGCTGGTGTCGGTGGCGCCAAAGGCCTGGCCCTGGCTGGGTTTTTGCAGCACCGGCGCCGGCCAGGTGGGCGCGGACGTGGCGGAGGCGGTGCCGGTGGGCAGCAGCGGGCTGGGCCTGGGCGTGGGCGTTTGCGTGCTTTTCAGCGGCACGAACAGCACCTGCCCCACGCGCAGGAAGTTGCAGTCCGACAGCCCGTTGGCGGCCAGCAACTCCTGCAGCGTCAGCCCGTTTTGCAGCGCGATGCCCAGGCAGGTGTCGCCGTCCTGCACCACATAGGTTGGATACGGCGGCGGCGTAATCGTGGCCGTTTGAGGCGGTGTGCCGAAGGGGGTTTCGGTGGGCACGGGCGCAAAGGTGGGCGTGGGATGCGGTATCTGGATCGTGTGGCCCACCGCCACCGTGCAGGAAGGGTCCAGGTGGTTTTGCAGGATGATGCTGTCCACCGACACATCATAGCGGATGGCCAGCGCCAGGCACGAGTCGCCATCCTTGATCACATAGCTGAACGGCGGCTCGGGCGTGATGGAAGGTGTGGGGGTGGGCGTGTCGGTGGCGGTGGCGGTTTGGGTTGGCCGCGGCGTAAAGGTGGGGGTAATGGTGCGCGTGGGCAAAATCAAGAACTGCGGACGCGGCACGGCCCCGGTGGCCAGCCCCACCAGCAGCCCCCCCAGCAGAATTAGCCCGGCCAGCAGGGCCAGGATAAAGGGGCTCGGGTAGATGCGCCGGGCCGGCTTGAGCGCGCCCCTTTCCGGGCGCGACAGCTTGGTGCCGCATACCCCGCATTTGGTGGCTGTCTCGTCGACACGCGAGCCGCATAGGGGACATAACCGCAGCGCCGGGGGTGGCGGAAGGATCGTCGGGCGTTTCATTTGAATTGGGGGCGGCCGGCGCAGCCGCCCCGGAGGCGTATTATACCCGCGAGCAGGGGCGAAGCATCCGCAACGGCTCGCTGGGAAGCAGGGATTTCTGGCGCGGATGCTTCGCCCCTACTCCGTTTGCAGGCGGTACCCCACCCCTGGCTCGGTCAGCACATAGCGCGGGCGGGCCGGGTCCGGCTCGATCTTGCGCCGCAGGTTGCTGATATTGACGCGCAGCATGTGGGCCTCGGTTTCGTAACCGGCCCCCCACACCTCGCGCAGCAGTTGGTGCTGGGTCAGCACTTTGCCGGCGTGGGTCACCAGCAGGCGCAGCAGGTCATATTCGGTTGGGGTGAGCTGCACCGGGTTGCCGTCCACGGCCACCAGGCGCCGGCCCAGGTCCACCGTCAGGCTGCCGCTGGCGAAGAGCGGCTCCACGGTGGGGCTGCTGGTCCGCCGCACCGCGGCCCGCATGCGCGCCAGCAGCTCGCCCGCGCCAAAGGGCTTGGTCAGATAGTCGTCGGCGCCCGCGTCCAGCGCGGCGATTTTCTCCGCCTCTTCGCCGCGCACCGACAGGATGATGATCGGCAGCCGCGTCCATTCGCGCAGTTGGCGGGTCACTTCCAGCCCGTCGATGTCCGGCAGCCCCAGGTCCAGGATCACCAGGTCCGGCCGGTGGGCGGCCACGCCGGCCAGGGCCTCCTGGCCATTGATGGCCTCGAACACGGTGCAACCGTGCGCGCCGAGCGACACGCGCAGAAAACGCCGGATTGCGGGCTCGTCGTCCACCACCAGCACGCGCAGGTTCATGTCTGTCATACAGGGGAGTTTAACCGAAAACGGGATCGACGGGGGGCATTGCCGGCCGCCGATCCCGTTTTCGCGAATATTTCAATGTGAGTTGTCTGTCAGGGGCAGCCAGATGAGCACGCGCGTGCCGCCATCCGGCCGGTTCTCGGCGCGGATTTCGCCGCCGTGTGCCTCGACAATGCCCTTGCAGATGGAGAGACCCAGCCCGGTGCCGCTGGCCGCGCCGCGGTGCTGCACCCGGTAGAATTTGTCGAACACGTGGGCCAGGTCCGCCTCGGGAATGCCAGCGCCGCGATCGGCGACGGTCAGCTCCAACTGGCTGCCGTCGGCGCGCGCGCTGACCTCAATCGGCGCGGCGGCCGGCGAATACTTCAACGCGTTGTCGAGCAGGTTATACAGCACCTGCACCATCAGCACGAAATCGAGCGGCACCAACGGCAGGCCATCGGGCATGTGCACGCTCACTGGGTGGCCTTCCAGCCGGCCGCCGAGTTGGGCCAGGGCCGAGCCCACCAGGTCCTGCACATCCGCCGGCTCGCGCCGCACCTTCATGGCGCCGGCTTCCAGGCGGGTCATGTCCAGCAGGTTGCCCACCAGGCGATTCAGCCGTTCGGCCTCTTCGCGCGCGTTCTCAATCAGCCCGCGGCGGGTGGCGGGCTCCAGCCGGGTGTCGTCGTCCTCCAGGGTGCTCAGCGCCCCCGTGATCGACACCAGCGGCGTGCGCAGGTCGTGCGAGATCGAGTTGAGCAGCGCCGTTTGCAACTTGTCGGTGGCTTCCAGCACCTGGGCCCGGCCGGCCTGCTCGGCCAACTGGTTGCGTTCCAGCGCCAGAGCTGCCTGGCTGGCAAACGATTCCACCATCCGCTGCTGCTCCAGGGTCAACTGGCGCTCGGCCGATTGCGGGCCGCGCACGCCCAACACGCCCAGCACACCGCGGGCGGTCTTCAATGGCAGATAGCGCAGTTTGGCGGCCGGCAGCGTATCGGTGCCGCGGCCGGCCGGCTCGCCGTGCCGGTAGACCCAATCGGCCACGGTCAGCTCGTGCTCGTCCAACTGGAAATCGGCGCTGGCCGCGCCCGGCCGCAGGCGCGCTTCCTTGCTATTTTCGCCCGTGTCGGGCAGCATGATCACCGCCTCGCGCCCAAAGGTCTGCTCCACGTGCCGGATCACCGCGCGTTCGATGCCGGCCACGTCCAGCGCGGTGGCCAGGTCGCGGCTCAGGCCATACAGCTCGGCGGTCTGGCTCTCGCGGCTTTGGGCGCTTTCGGCCTGCTCGCGCGCCTGGGCCGCCAGTGAGCTGATGGTCAGGCCGACCACCAGCAGCCCGGCGAACGTGAGCAGATATTGGGTGTCGGTGACGGCGAAGGTCAACTGCGGCGGCACATAGAAGAAGTCGAAGGTGACCACGCTCAACACGGCGGTGACCGTGGCGGGGCCGCGGCCCAGGTAAACGGCGGCTACCACCACCGCCAACAAATACAGCATCACCAGGTTGGCCGGATCGACCGCCAGCGAAAGCGGCTTGCCGATGACCGTGGTGATGGCCACCAGCGCCAGCGCCCACAAATAGCGCTGCCAGGGACGGTGCGGCAGCCAATTGTTGCGCTCGGGTGCCGCGGCCGGCCCCGGCTCGTCCGAGATGACGTAGACATCAATATGGCCGCTGTCACGGATCAGCTGATCGACCAGCGAGGCGCGCAGCAGCTCTTGCCAGCGGGCGCGCAGCGGCTTGCCGGCGATGATCTTGGTGACGTTGTGGCTGCGGGCGTAGTCCAGCACGGTCTCGGCCGCGCGGTGGCCGGGGATAGTCACCGATTGGGCGCCCAGCTCCTCCGCCAGGTGCAGGGTGCGGGCGATGCGGTCCCGCGCCTGCGGCGACAGGCGGCTGTCCGCGCCGGTCTCCACGTACAGCGCCGTCCATTCGGCGTTCAGGCCGTCGGCCAGGCGGCGGGCGGCGCGCACCAGCCGCTCACCCAGCGGGCCGGCGCTCACGGCCACCAGCAGCCGCTCGGCCGCCGGCCAGGGGCCGGGGATGGCGCGGGTCTGCATGTAGGCGCGCATCTGGTCGTCCACGCGCTCGGCGGCGGCGCGCAGGGTCATCTCGCGCAGGGCAGTCAGGTTGCCCTTGCGAAAAAATTGCTGGATGGCGCGCGCGGCCTGTTCGGGCACATACACTTTGCCCTCGGCCAGCCGCTTCAGCAGCTCGTCTGGCGGTAGGTCGATCAGCTCGATTTCGGCGGCCTCGTCCAGGGTGCGGTCGGGCACCGTCTCGCGCATGACCACGCCGGTGATCTGGGCCACCACGTCGTTCAGGCTTTCCAGATGCTGGATGTTCAGGGTGGTGTAGACATCGATGCCGGCCGCCAGCAGCTCGCCCACGTCCTGGTAGCGTTTGGGGTGGAGCGAGCCGGTGGCGTTGGTGTGGGCGAACTCGTCCACCAGCGCCAACTGCGGGTGGCGGGCGAGGATGGCATCCACATCCATCTCGGGCAGCCGCGCCCCGCGATAGTCAATCTGCCGGCGCGGGATGACCTCCAGGCCGGCCAGCTTGGCTTCGGTCTCGGCCCGGTGATGGGTTTCGATATAACCGACCGTCACGTCCACGCCTTCCAGTTGGCGCTGCTGGGCGGCTTCGAGCATGGCATATGTCTTGCCCACGCCGGCGGCGTAGCCCAGAAAGATCTTCAGCCGGCCGCGCTGCTGCTGCTGCTCCTCCGCCTGTACGCGGGCCAGCAGCGCATCGGGGTCGGGGCGGCTGCTGGGTGCGGTCACATCGCGCTCATTTCGCGCTCAATCCACTTGATAGGGCACTTCGGTGACGACGATGCCGTTTTTGGCCAGCAGGGCAAAGCGCAGCCAGAAAGCGGTCTGAGTGTGCAGCAGGTTATGCCACCACTGGCGCGGCACCAACTGGCCGACGACAATGGTCAGGCGCTCGTTGGTCTGCCGCTGCCGGATAAGCGTCTCGATGTACTCGATGAACGGTTCCAGGAATGCGCGATAGGGCGAATCGATAATGACCAGCCGCACACCCTCGCCCCACAGCTCCCATTGCTGCCGGATCTTCTCGGTCTCGGCCGGATCAATGGAAATATGCACGGCGGTCACGTCCGGCGAAAGCGAACGGGCGTAGTCGAGCGCCACCAGCGTGCCGCGGTGGATGCCCGAGATGGGCACAATGACGCGCTGGCGGCCGGTGCGCGCCGGCCGGCCCAATTGGCTGAGCGACAGCTCGCGGGCCAGTTGGCCGTAATAGCGGTGGATGATGGTCAGCACCACCACCAGGGCCGGGATCAGCAGCACGATAATCCAGGCGCCGTCGCGGAATTTGGTGACGGCGAAGATCAGGCTGACCACCGCCGTGCACACGGCGCCGGCGGCGTTGACGACCATCTTCCAGCGCCAGCCGCGGTTAACGGGATCCTGGCCGTGAGTGGCGGACGCGCTAGCGTTGCCGTGCCCGATGCGCCACCAGTGGCGGGTCATGCCGGCTTGCGACAGGGTGAAGGAGATGAACACGCCCACGGCCCACAGCGGCACCAGCGCGGTGACGCTGGCCTGGAAGAGCACAATCAGCAGCGCGGCAATGGCGGTGAGCGTGGTGATGCCGCGCGTGAACACCAGCCGGCTGCCGCGGTAGGCCAATTGGCGCGGCAAAAAGCCATCCAGGCTGATGGCGGCCGTCAGGCGCGGAAAATCGGCAAAGGCGGTGTTGGTGGCCAGGATCAGGATGATGGTGGTGGCGGCGATGGTGCCCAGGTAGAGGATATTCCGGCCGCCAAACACCATGCGCGCCAACTGCGAGATCACGGTCTCGGATTCGGCCGGCACCGCGCCAATGGCGCCCAGCAGGAAGGTGACGCCTAAGAACAGCACGCCCAGCAGGCCCGACATCCACAGCATGGTGCGCGCGGCATTTTCGGTGCGCGGCTCCTTGAAGGCCGTTACGCCGTTCGAAATGCACTCCACGCCGGTCAGGGCGGTGGTGCCGTTGGAGAAGGCGCGCAGCAGCAGGAACAGCGTCAGCGGCTGCGTGGCGCGGATCGCGTCCAGCGGCGGGTCGGTCAGCGGGCTCAGGCCGCCGGCGAGGTAGCGCACAAAGCCGGCGCCCACGGTTAGCACGGTCATGCCCAGAAAGAAGTAGGTGGGCAGAGCAAACACCTGGCCGGATTCCTTAACCCCGCGCAGATTGGCCAGCATGATCAGCAGCAGCAGCCCGACGGCCAGCCCAACCCGATAGGGAAACAGGCCCGGGAAGGCCGACACCAACTGGGCCACTCCGGACGAGATGGCCACGGCGGCCAGCAGCACATAGTCAGCGAGCAGCGCCGTGCCCGCCACCTGGGCCGCCAGGTCGCCCAGGTTCTCGCGCGCCACAGTGTAGGCGCCGCCCCCGCCGGGGTAGGCGCGGATGGTCTGCTGGTAGGAGATGGTGACGATGGTCAGCAGGACGACGATGACGACGGCAATCGGAAAGGCATAGCTGGAGGCGACGCTGCCGGCCGCGGCCAGGATGACCAGCATTTCCTGCGGGGCATAGGCAATGGAGGAGAGCGCATCGGCGCCGAACACGGCCAGCGCCACGGCTTTGCCCAGGGTTTGGTGGGGCGCGTCGGAGGTGGCCAGCGAGCGGCCCAACAGCCAACTGCGCCACGAGCGCCGCGGCTGGTAGTGCGAGACGCGCTCGCTAACATTGGACTCGTGCTCGTCTTTAACTTCGAGTGAGATGGGGCTGCTCCTTCACGCGCGCCAAATAACCGCTGGCCGACCCGGGCTCAGCCATGAGCCTGCTTGGCTATTGTATGCCACTTCGGCCGCCCCGCGCTCCTGGCGGCTTGTGGCCGGGAGCATTTCGGTTTGGGGGCGGACTGTCGCCCTGAGCGCGAATGCAAATACTCCACGTGACCCGGCTACCGGCGCGCGAAGGTCCTCGACGATTGTCGCGTCAGCCTGAGGCCCATCCCCTACAGGGCGCTGCGCGCGATCGACCCAATATTTTTCAGCGAGTTCATTCGCCTGCTCAGCATTAACCATCGTGCAGACTAAGCCGGGAGGTCCTTCGCGCGCGACCGTTGCGCAAGACCCAAGGCAGCGCATTCGCGCTCAGGATAGACAGCCAAGGAAAACGGCGTTTCTTGCGTCGAAACACGCAACGCGCGCGGCATGACCAGTCAGAGTGACAATCACGATTCGAATTCAGTGCATAACTCCGGCTCCAGTCCACTAGCGGGCGGCGTCCAGCGCCAGGTTCAATTGCAGCACGTTGACGCGCGGCTCGCCAAAGATCAGAAACTGGCGGCCCTGGGTGTGCTGGTTGACGAGCTGCGTCACGGCGCCGGCGGGCAGGCCGCGCGCGCGCGCCACGCGCGCCGCCTGGTACAGCGCCGCGGCCGGGCTGATGTCCGGGTCCAGGCCGCTGCCGGAGGCGGTCACCAGGTCCACCGGGATGGGCGCGGCGTTGCCGGGGTCGGCGGCGCGCAGCGCATCAATGCGAGCCTGGACGGCCTTCAGCAAGGCCGGGTTCAGCGGCCCATAGTTGGAGCCGGAGGAGGCCGTCAGGTTCTGGGCGTTGTAGGCGTTGTAGGCAAAAGTGCCCGTATCCGACAGCCGGCCCCAGAAGTACTTGGGGTCATCAAATTGCTGGCCAATCAGCGCCGAGCCGACCGGCTGCCCGTTCTGAGCCATGATGCTGCCGTTGGCCTGGAAGGGGAAAAGCACCTGGGCGATGCCGGTCACCGCCAGTGGATAAATGACGCCGGTAATGATGGTCAGGATAAAAAATAAGACAATCGCAGGACGAAGTTGCGCGCTCATGCCGAATACTCCCTTTGGTTCAGAACTTACACTCAAGCTAATTGGGCTGGATCGGGGCATTCAGTTGAATGCCCTGATCTTTTTTGGTTGAATCCGCCTCGACCAGCCGGGTGCGCTCCAGCGCCTGCCCGGCCTGCAAGGCAAAGTTTTGCAGCAGGCGGCCATCCGAGGCAGGCAGCGCCAGCGTGCCGCGCCAAATTTGGATGGAGCCCGCCAGGCCCCAATCGTTCAAGATCGGGATGATCCGGCCGGCGGCGCCGGCGCTGGCTCGGTCCAGCGGCCCGCTGGCCACCACGCTGGATGGCTGGCCTTCCATTTGAAGCAGCACCTCCACCCGCGGCGACTGATACATTTGCTGCAGTTGGC
>JAYTFQ010000311.1:0-11693 GCA_043734225.1 Anaerolineales bacterium
CCACCATGATCGGGATGGCCGACAGATTGTTGATGTTCAAGGTAGTGCTGATGCCGCTGCAGCCCCAGGCCAGCTCCTCATCCACCAGGCATTCCTCAATCAGCGAGGCGCCCCCGCCGCCATATTCCATGGGGATGTTGATGTTCAGCAGCCCGGCCTGCCGCGCCTTGTTGATGACTGGGATGGGAAACTCGGCGCTGCGGTCATAGTGCTCAGCCACCGGCGCAATTTCGCTGCGCGCAAAGTTGCGCGCCAGGCCTTGCAGCATGCGCTGCTCGTCGGTGAGGCCAAAGCCAATGCCGGATTGGGCGGCGATTTGAGTGTCCATGGCGGATCCTCATGCTGGGAAAACGGCTGTCAACTCAGCAAGATTGTAACTCAAAAACTGCGCCCAGAAACGCTGTGCTAGACTGAGCCAACGCCTTCAGGAAGAGTGCCTCATGACTAATTTGGTCCTAATCGAATACCGCGCTCCGGCCGCCATTGTCAGCTTGAACCGGCCCGAGAAACGCAACGCCCTCACCCAATCCATGCTGACCGAGGTCGGCCAGGCCGTGGCCGAGGCCGGCCGCCAGGCAGGAGTGCGGGCAGTGCTCCTGCGCGGCAACGGGCGCGGCTTCTCGGCCGGCATCGACCTGAACGCGTTTACCGGCGCCGATCGCGACTTCGGCCCAGACTGGCGCGCCCGCATGCTGGAAATCACCGGCCAGTTTCAGGCCAGCCTGAACACGGTGGCCGCCTGCCCGGCGCCGACTATCGCGCTGCTCCACGGTTTTGCGCTCGGCCTGGGGCTTGAGCTGGCGCTGGCCTGCGACCTGCGCCTGGCCGCCGCGGGCACGCAGCTGGGCCTGCCGGAGGGCCGCCTGGGGCTGATCCCCGATGTCGGCGGGACGACGCGCCTGACGCGACTGTTGGGGCCGGCCCGCGCCAAACAGATTATCTTCACCGGCGGCATGGTGGACGCGGTCCAGGCCGATTCCTGGGGCTTAATCAATGAGTCGGTTGCGGAGCCCGCGTTGCTGGAGCGCGGCCTGGCGCTGGCCGCCGAAATTGCCCTATGCGCCCCTCTGGCCGTTGCCGCCGCCAAACGTGTCATCGATCAGATGGGGGATGACCTCCCGCGCGGGCTGGCGCTGGAAGCCGATGAGCAAAACCAACTCGTGCGCTCCGCCGACTTTGAGACCGCCGTGCAGGCGCTGGCCAGCAAGACCGCGCCCAATTGGAGATCTCGATAAAACTTTGAAAAATGAGAGCGGCGGGTAGCCGATACAATCGACTGTCCGCCGCTCTCATTTTTCATCATCAACTATGAATTCTCACCGCTGTGCTGGCGCGTCGCGACGTCGTAAGACATGCGCAGCAGCGCGATGGCTTCCGGCACATCCTCGGCCTGGCGCAGATAAAAGCTGATCCAGCCGGATTCCGGCAGAATGTGATGCGGCTGGGCCCGCCCGGCGGCGATGACCTCGTCGCGCAACCGGGTGGGCAGCGGGATATCCACCAGCGAGTCGCCGTGGACGTGGCCGATCTCCCGCCGTTCGCCATGCACAAACTCGGTGCCCCCAAAGCGGTGCGGACGGGTGCTGACGCCCGGCCAGCCAGCCAGTGCCGCCGCAATGGTCGCGCCCGCGCCGCGTACCGGCATGGCCTCAGCCCTTCAAGGCGCCCAGTTGGCGCAGCAGGGCGATGCGGTTGCGCTCGGTCCAGCGTTCCATGATCTTGCCATTCTCGAAGCGGAAGTCGTCCATGGCCGACCAGCGCGCCTGTTTCCCGCTGGCAGGCAGGCCGGCATACGGCCCCAGCTGCGTGCCCGTGATCGTCCCGCGCACATGCACCAGGTCGCCTTCGGCCATCATCGTGTCAATCTCGAACTGAAAATCCGGGAATGCCGCCAAAAACGCGCGTGTGGTCTCGGTCACCCCCTGCGCGCCCCGGCGCGTCTCGGGCGCGCCATGATCGACAAAATCCGGGCTAAACAGCTCCGCCGCCAGCTCCAGCCGGCGCTGATTGGTGAACTCTTCGTACACGCGCCGGACCGTCGCCTTGTTTTGTTCAGTTGCGCTCGCCTGATCCATCGCACACCTCGCTTTGCCTGCGGCTAGATGGCCTTGCCCTTGAACTGGCTCAAGTATAAATGATGATAGAAGCCGCGCGCATCCAGCAGTTGCTGGTGAGTGCCCTGCTCCACGATCTGGCCGTTGTCGATCACCACCACCTTGTCCGCGTCGCGGATGGTGCTCAGGCGGTGGGCGATGACGAAGCTGGTGCGCCGGCGCCGCAGCCGCAGCAGCGCCTGCTGAATGCGCACCTCGGTGCGGGTGTCCACGCTGCTGGTGGCCTCGTCCAGGATCAGGATAGCCGGATCCGCCAGGATGGCGCGCGCGATCGACAGCAGTTGGCGCTGACCCTGGCTCAAATTGCCGGCCCGCTCCGACAGCATCGTCTGATAGCCGTGCGGCAAAAGCCGGATAAAGTGGTCGGCGTCAGCCATCTCCGCTGCGCGGATCACTTCTTCATCGCTGGCCCCCAACCGGCCATAGCGGATATTGGCCATGACCGTGTCTGAAAACAGGAAGGTGTCTTGCAGCACCAGGCCCAGCTTGCGCCGCAAATCCGCTTTGCGCAAGCTCTGCAGGTCCTGGCCGTCGATGGTGATCCGCCCGCTGTCGATCTCATAAAAGCGCGTCAGCAGGTTGACGATTGTCGTCTTGCCGGCTCCGGTCGGCCCGACCAGCGCGATGGTCTGGCCGGCCTTGGCTTCCAGGGTCATATTCTTGATGATTGGCGTGCCGGGCGCATAGCTGAAGCTCACGTCTTCAAACCGCACGTCGCCGCGGATGGTGGTCAGCGGCTGCGCCTCGGGCGTGTCCGGCTGCTCGGCCGGCGTGTCGATAATCTCGAACACACGCTCCGAGCCGGCCAGCGCCGCCTGGATGGCGTTGTACATGTTGGCCAACTGGCGCAGCGGCTGAATGAAGCCCTGGCCGTAGCTGATAAACGTAGCGATCATGCCGATGGTCACCAGCCCGCGCAGCGCCAGCCAGCCGCCCAGCCCGGCCAGCACAATCATAAAAAAGTTGCCAAGCACATTGGTCAGCGGCATCAGTATCAGCGCGTACGAGTTGGCGTACACCCCGGCCTTGTACACCGCCTCGTTCTGCTCGCGAAAGGTGGCCAGCACCGAGTCGTTGCGCCGGAAGGCCTTGATGACTTTTTGACCGCTGATGGCCTCTTCCATCACGGCATTCGAGCGCCCCATGCTGCGCTGCAAGTCGCGGAAACCCTTGCGCGTGTAGCGCGCCACGTACTCGGTGAACAGCAGCATGATCGGCACCACCAGCAGCGTGGCCAGCGCCAGCCACACGTCCAGCACGAACATCGCGATCAGGATGCCCACCATCGACAGCACGCTGGCCAGCAGCGCGGTCACGTTCTGCGACACCGCCTGGTTGATGGCGTCCGTGTCGTTCGTCAGCCGGCTCATGAGCTCGCCCGCGCCGTGCGTGTCGAAATAGCGCAGCGACAGGGACTGTAAATGCTGGAACAGGTCGCGCCGCAGCACCTGCAGCGCCCGCTGCGAGATGCGCGCCATCAGCCAGTTGGCCGCCACCTGGAACAGGTTGCTGAAGGCATAGGCGCCCAGCATCAGCAAGGCGACGCGACCCAGCCCGGCGGCGTCCTTGCCGGCAATGAACACGTCGATGGCCCGCCCCATCAGGTACGGGCCGAACAGGCCCAGGACGGTGTACACCACCACCAACGCCAGCACGCCCGTCAGGCCCGCCTTATACGGCGCCAGATAGGGCAGCAGCCGGGCCAGGGCCTGCTTGGGCGCCTGGGCTTTCTCGATCTTGCCCGGCATGGCCGGCCCGCGCTGCATCGACGCCCGCACGTCGGGCGTCGTCTGAGTCGACGTCTGGGCGCTCATCGCAAGGACTCTTCAACGGATGAAACGGATGCAACGGATATGGGTCTGTGAATCAGTCTTCCGCTTTTATCCGGTTCATCCGTTGCATCCGTTGACGATTTAGTTTCGTCGCTCAACAGCTCCTCCGGCGTCGCCCCGCCCAGTTGCGAGTCGTAAATCTCGCGATAAATCTGGCTGGTGCGCAGCAGCTCGGCGTGCGTGCCTTCGGCTGCCACCCGGCCATTGTCGAGCACGATGATCTTGTCCGCGTTCAGCACGGTGCCGATGCGCTGGGCGACGACAAAACTGGTGCGGTCGTGCATCAACTCTTCCAGCGCCGCCTGGATCTTCGTCTCGGTCTCGACGTCCACGGCGCTGGTGCTGTCGTCCAAAATCAAAATCTTGGGTTGGCTCAGCAGCGCCCGGGCAATCGACACGCGCTGCTTCTGTCCGCCAGACAGGTTGACGCCGCGCTCTTCAACGCGCGTGTCGTAGCCCTGCGGCAGCTTGAGTATGAAGTCATGCGCCTGGGCAGCCTGGGCCGCCGCCACCACCTCGGCCTCAGTGGCCTCCGGCCGGCCATAGCGGATATTGTCGCGCACGCTGCCGGAGAACAGGATGGCCTCCTGCGGCACAATGCCCACGTGCGACAGCAGCGAGTCCTGCCGCAGTCCGCGCACGTCTTGCCCATCCACGCGCACCTGGCCGCTGTCGGCGTCATAGAAGCGCGGGATCAGGTTGACCAGGCTGGACTTGCCCGATCCGGTCGCGCCCAGGATCGCCACGGTTTGACCCGGCCGCGCCAGCAGGCTCACGTCCTCCAGCACGCGCGTCTCCAGCCCCGCTTCGGCGGCGTCGTTCAGGCCGTGATAACGGAAAGCCACTCGCTCCAGCGCCACCTGCCCTACCGGCTCGGCCGGCAGCGCCTGCGCGTCTGGCGCGTCCTGCACATCCGGCTGCGTGTCCAACACCTCGTTCACGCGCTGGGCCGAGGCCATACCGTTGGCGAAGATATTCGACAGCATGGTCATCAAGGTCAACGGCGTCATGGTGGTCAGCAGATAGTTGGTGAAGGCCACGATCTGCCCAATTGAAAGCTGCCCGGCAATGGCCTGCAAACCCCCGGCCCACATGACGATGACCATGCCCACGTTGACGCACATGGTCAGCACCGGCGTCAGGCTCGACATGAACTGCATCACATCCACGCTGCGGTCGGTGAATTCCTGATTGGCGGCCTCAAAATGCTCGGCCTCGTAATCGGCGCGCACAAAGGCCTTCACCAGCCGCGCCCCGGCGATGTTCTCCTGCAGCACCGTATTCAGCTGGTCCAGTTTCTGCTGCACGGCGCGGAACTGCGGCTCCATGCGCACGCTGAACCAGGCGATAAACAGCGAGGTCACCGCCAGCAGCGGCAGCATGGTCAGGGCCAGCTTGGGCGAGGTGGAGAACATCAAGATCAGGCTGCCGATCATCAGCAGCGGCGCGCGCGTGCCGATGCGCAGGGAAATCTGAAACAGGCGCTGCACGGCCGTGGTGTCGCTGGTCAGGCGCACAATCAGCTTGCCGGTCGTAAACCGATCCAGGTTGCCATACGAAAAAGACTGGATTTTGAGAAACAGCGCCTCGCGCAGGTCGCGGGCGATGGCCTCACCCACCTGCACCGAAAGATTATTGTTGCCGATGGCGAAGAGCGTGCTCAGCGCCGACAGCGTCAGCATGATGATGGACGTCTGGATCACCACGGCGGTGTTGTGCGCCGTGATACCCTGATCGATGATGCGCTCGATCAGGCGCGGGATTGACAGGTCCATCACCACCACGCCGGTCAGCAGCGCCAGGGCCGCCAGCGCCCGCCGCCAGTACGGCCGGAAAAAGGGAAGCAGCTTGCGAGTCGCGAACATATTGGTATCGTCTCGTAATAGTTAGAAGTTAGAATTATTCTAGGGCAGGTCGCACCGGGTGTCAACCCGGGTGGCGCAAAGCGCGGTCCGCCCTGAACCATCTTCCGCGCCCCCCATTTCCTTGCGCCCCGTGCTGCTGTCTCGACTCAGCGCGGCAACGCCTGAGTGTGCTGACTTAGCCTGGCGTGCCCAACACTTGTTTAATTTGCGCGACGTGATCCTCGACGTGCCCGACGACCAGGCCCTCGACAAATTCGGCCACAGTCTGCTTGCCACGCCGGTTGTGGGTGCCGGTCTTGGCGCGTTGTTCGGGCGTCATGGCCCGAATTTCGGCCGCGGCGGCGCGCACGGCGCCATCCATCTGCCGCACCAGCGCATCCGGGTCACTCGCCGCGCCGCGTGCCACCGCCTCCAGCCGTTCGGGCGCATCCAGCCCGCGCCCAAATTGCGGCGGCTCGCCGGTGGCGTTCACCAGGACTTGGATTTCGCTCATCCAGTGCGCCACCAGCTCGGTCACATGCCCGATCACCTGCAGCGCCGACCATTCTTCCGGCCCGGCAGCGCGCACGCGCTGGGCGACTTCCGGCCGGCGCAGCAGTTCGGCAATCTGTTCGCCGGCCCGCTCCAGGCGCTGTGCCTGGCCTTCGGCGCTCAGCGGATAAGCCGCCGCCGGTCCCACAGGCTGCATCAGTCCCATCGGATCCTCCCTATGCCAGAGCTGAATCACCCGGCACTTTTCATTTCACAGGTTGTCCCTGCCGGTTGGCCACGCGCAAGCAAAGCTCGCCCGCCTCCGCGGTTGGGTTCGTCATTTCGGCCGCCAGGCGCGGATTATACGGCGCATGCCGCGCAAATAGTAGCGTCGAGCTGTGTCAGTTCTTCAGAGGGCGGCATTTTCCGTGGCTCTCGCTCGTCCGCTACCCGGCCGCGGCCAGGCTGCGCGGGGGCGACCGTCAGGCCAGGGTGCTGATCATCCGCTATTGCGCGGGCAACGATCGAGCATTGGCGGCCCATGCACCTCGCCGGCTCATGTTCTTGCAATTCTCTATGCTCTTGGGGATAATGAGTTAATCGGCCAAGGATGTAGTGGCCGGTCCCATGCGTTTGCCGCACAGCCCGGGCGGTCCAAATTCAATGAAGCGAACCTCGCCGCTGCCCCACCGCCGTCGTCTGTTGACCATCCTGCTCCTGGCTGGGCTGTTTGTGCTGGCTTGCGACCTCTCCACCCAGCGCCAGCTTTCTGGGCCGGAGCTTACCGCGACCTATAACGCCCTGGCCACAAATGTGTTAGCCACTGACCGCGCCGCTGGAGGCGCCAGCCCCACCCATACCGCTACCGCCGCGCCCGCGGCTGCCAGCCCAACGAACACCCTGACCGCCGGCACCCCGGCGCCGGGGAACACGCCCACGCCCACCAGCACCAATTTGCCAACCAATACGGTGCCGCCTGCTCCCACCGTGGCCGGAGCGCCGGCGTTGACAGCCCTCGAAAATGCCAACGTGCGTGAGGGGCCCAGCGTCAACTTCAAAGTCGTAGGCGCCCTGCTCAAGGGTCAGTCCGCCACCATCCTGGGCCGTGATCCCAACGCACCCTGGTTCTTCATCACGTTCACGGCCGGCCAGGGCGGCAAGGGCTGGGTCGCGGCCTCCACCGTCTCCACCAGCGGCGACCTGACGACCGTTCCCGTTCGACAGTCGCCGCCGACCTATACGCCCACGCCAACCAATACGCCCACGTCCACGTCCACTCGCACGCCGACCGCGACTCGTACGGCCACACCCACCATCACGCGCACGCCCACGGCGACGCCAACCATCACGCTGACGCCGCCTTAACGCCGAGTCACCCCGCCGGCTTCTAGCCGCTCTGGGCCAGCTCGCACGCCAGCTGCCCCAGCCGCCTCACCGCCCACTCGGTCTCGGCCGACAGCATAGCGGCGTTCAGCCGAATGTAGTTGCGATAGCGCGGGCCGGGCGCGAACAAATAGCCGGGCGCCAGCGTAATGCCCAGGGTCACTCCGCGCCGATAGAGATCCAGCGAGTCGACCGTCTCGGGCATCTGCACCCAGATGACATAGCCGCCCTGCGGCGAGGACACGCGCGTCCCCTCCGGAAAGTAATTCAACACGCCGTCCGCCATCTTGTCGACGCGCAAGGCGTACGCCCGCCGCATCCGGCGCAGCACCTGGTCAAAGCCGCCGCTTTCCAAAAAGCCGGCAATTGCCAATTGCGGCGGCGCCGGCGAAAACAGGTTCAGGGCCGCTTTTAATCGCTCCACTTTTTCGGCCCACCGCCCTGGCACCATCCAACCCACGCGATAGGCCGGCGAAAGGCACTTCGAGTACGACGAGCATAAAATCACCCCGCCCTGCGTATCAAACGACTGAGCCACCACCGGCCGGCGCTCGGCAAACGCCAGCTCGCCGTACAGATCATCCTCAATCAGTGGAATGTCGCGTGCGCTGAGCATCTCCACCAGCGCCTGCTTGTTGTGATCTGGCATGCTGGCGCCGAGCGGGTTGCTGAAGTTTGGCACCGCCACCAGCGCCCGCACCGGATACTGCCCCAGGGCGGATCGCAAGGCCTCCAGGTCCAGCCCATCGGTCGGGTCACACGCCACTTCCAGCACGCGCAGATCCAGGGCTTCGATGACCTGCAAAATGCCAAAATAGGCCGGCGATTCGATCGCCACCAAATCACCCGGCTGGCAGACCGCGCGCAGCGCCAGATACAGCGCTTCGGTGCAGCCGTTCGTAATCAACACATCTTCCGCGGTCAGATTGCAGCCTGCCAAAAACGCCCGCCGCGCCACCTGCACCCGCAACTCGCGGCAGCCTTGCGCCGTGCCCAGCAAATGTGACGGCACCCGGCCCGAGCGCACTACCCGCGCCAGCAAGTTGTTCAGGCGCCCGCCCGGCAACAGGTCCGGCGCCGGCACCGCTGCCCCAAACTGCACCAGGTGGCTTTGGCTGGCGTCATCGCGCACCCGGCGCGCCAGGTCTTGCAGCTGCACCCGCTGCGGCTCAACGGCCGCCGTCGTGGCACCGGGCGCCAGGGCCGATTGTTCTTTGGGGCGCCGCCAGCGCACGTAATAGCCAGACTGCGGCCGCACCTCAATCAGCCCCCGATCCTCCAGGGTTTGATACGCCTGCCTGACCGTGGTCACACTCAGCACTTTTTGCCGGCTGACACGCCGCACCGAGGGCAAGCGATCCCCCGGCCGCAGCACACCCGCCTGGATTTGGGCTAAGAATTCGCCGGCCAGCCGCTCATACAGCCGCTTGGGCGCGATTGGGCTAAGCATTGGATGATTTTCCAAACTGATATGGTCACAATTTCAAGTAATTGCATCTGTTATTCTAGCACCGTTTCGTTATACTTGGCCTCTCAATGGGAGCCTAAATGCTAAATCTCTACCCCTTCCTCACCTATGTGTTCGTCACGACCTTCACGCCCGGACCAAACAACATCCTGTCCATGTCGAATGGGCTGCGCTATGGTTATCGGCGCGTCCTCGGGTTTCTGGCCGGCATTACAACTGGTTTTTTTGTCGTCATGCTGGTCAGCGGTCTGTTGAATGTGGCCCTGGTCAGCGTCATGCCGTCCATTCGCTTCTGGCTGAACCTCCTCGGGGCAGCCTACATGCTCTATCTGGCCGCGCATATCGCATTTTCCAAGTCCAATGCGGACAGCCCCCAACCGCAAAGCCTGAACACCTTCCGCAGCGGCTTTGCCTTGCAGTTTGTCAATCTGAAAGGCATCCTGTACGGCGTCACGGTCTTCTCCCTTTTCATCACACCCGCCTTTCAGAACCCTGTCATCGTGGGCCTGTTCGCGCCGCTGCTGGCCATCGTTGGCTTCGCCGCGGTATCCAGTTGGGCGTTGGGCGGCAATCTCTTCCGGCGTTTTCTTCAAAAGTATGAGCGGGCCTTCAACCTGGCCATGGGCGCGCTGCTGGTTTACACCGCGCTTGCCAGTCTGCTCGTCCAACATGCCTGACAGCCTGGCTCCGGCCTGCTGTCTGGTCGCCGCCTGTCATCTTCAGGCGTTGGCCTGGCAGCAAGGCCGCCAAGCCTTTTCACGCCGGGGCTCCATTGAGGCGCGCATTGTTGTACACGCCCGACATGTCGCGCCGCGCTCGGGCCGTGGAGTTATGGGCTGTGCTCAAGTTTCTGGATCAGTCTGGCGTGGCGCAGCTGATTGATGGGCTGTGCGAGCGCGCAACCCAATTCGCCGGAGAGTTATACGCGGCCGGATTTCAAGTATTGAATGACGTGGTCTTCAATCAGGTCCTTGTCGCCTGTGACACTCCGGCCGCCACAACGGCCACCCTAGCCGCTGTCCAAGCCTCCGGCGAGTGCCGCAGCGGCGGCACCACCTGGCACGCCCAACCGGCCATCCGTATCAGCTTGTATGCCTGGGCCGCAACCGCGGATGACGTTGCGCACTCCGTCTAGGCCTTACTCATGGCCGCCCAGAGTCCCAGGAACGTCACAAGCAGCGCCTCGCCATACCGAGCTCGCGGCCAGGTCGCCGGCAAACTCAACCTGCTAAACAGTTTTCACACACATTTGCCGATTGGCCGGGCGCCGATCAGCGTGTGCGCATGAGTCAGCCAGAACTCGCCGCCGTCCTATGGATGCGGCGCGCCCGGCCTGTTTCACGCCAGCTTCGGCCGCATGGAACCCAGGCCGCGCGAAACCAGCGCGATGGCCCGGCGCACCACAGAGGGCCGATTGTGACTATGGCACGGAATAACTGATCAACTCCTTGGTTTCAGGCAAGTCGCCAGTGGTGACCTTTTTCACCGACCCCACCCTCGGCGCATACCAGTCTGAGATTTCAAGGTGTATGGTCACCGGGCCGCCCGTCTTCCCATTGATTGTGCTCACCGTGACCATATCCCAAACGCAGGTAACTTTGGTCGCCTGAAACGATCCGGCCGCCACCTTGATGGCTTCGTCGCCATCCCCTGTACAGCCAATCTGGGCGTCGTTCTGCTGCGTTAGCTCTCCCGGGTGGCTGCCGCCAACCGTTACGTGCGTTTGCACGGACAGTGTCTGGGCCCAAGTTTTGCCGGCCTTGATGGCCGCCGGGATGAGGTAGCCGGTGGCGCTGTCGGCATGCGCCAGGCCGAAGCCGCCGTCGGCCCCCGCCCCGAAGGAGATGGTCGCGCCCTGGAACATGGCCAGGTTGCCAGCCTGGCACGTCCAGAGCGTGTCCACGCGAATATCCGGCGTGGTTTCATCCTTCATGATGAATTTCGACGCCGCGATATTGGTAAATGTGCGAGTGGTGGTGGAGTCGGGCGCGAGCGGACTGGTGTTGGCATAGGTCCAGGTGGCGCCCGCCTTAACTGGAAAATAGGGGTTGGCGCAGTCGGTGCTGGCGGCGGGCTGCGGCTTGGCGGTGGGCTGGGGCGCGGCCGTCGGCTGGGCGCTGGCCGTCGGCTGGGGGCTGGCCGTGGCGGCCGCCGAGGGCTGCGCCACGACGGGCGTCGACTTGGTGGGAGTAGCTAAAGGTTTGCCGGCGCCAGGCGCGTCGCAGGCCAGCGCGGCCAGCACCAGCAAGCCGCTAACGAGCAGAATGGACGAACGACTTCTATTCATGGGACAGTCTCATAGCTCCCCGGCGGCTCATTTGGATTTGGCCATCGGCCGACTTTGACAGCACGCAGCGGCCGCGCCCGTCCAGGCCATCGCGATTAGGGAATACGAAAAAGCGCCCCGATCGTGGGGGCGCTTGTATCGCGAAACATAGCTGGTTCTGCATTTAGAGAGCAGGCGGACCCGACGGGATTCGAACCCGCGATCTCGGCCTTGACAGGGCCGCATGTTTGGCCGCTACACCACGGGTCCAAATCGAACGCCGCGTGAATATAC
>JAYTFQ010000312.1:0-5896 GCA_043734225.1 Anaerolineales bacterium
AACACGCGCAGCCTGCTGGCGCTGTGGCGCGAGTGGGGGCTGGACGAAATCTTTCGCAAGGCGTACGCCGCCGGGGTGGTGTTGGCCGGCATCAGCGCGGGCGCCAATTGCTGGTTCGAGCAGTGCACGACGGGTTCGGTGCCGGGCGAGCTGCGCGTACTGGATTGCCTGGGCCTGCTGCCGGGGAGCTTTTCGCCGCACTACGACGGCGAGCCGCTGCGCCGCCCCAGCCTGCACCGGTTTCTGCTGGCCGGGGAGATCCGGGCTGGATACGCTGCCGATAACAGCGCGGCGATCCATTTTGTGGATGGGCAGGTGTTCCGGGCGGTCCATTCGGTGCCAACCGCCGGAGCTTACCGGGTCGGTGTGCAGGGCGAGGTGGTGAGGGAAGAGGCGTTGGAGATGGAGGACGCCTGATCAACGAAGGACGAAGGACGAAGGACGAAGGACAAGAGTAAGCCATTCGTGGTGCGTGGTCCGTGATTCGTTCTTCGTCGTTGTATCTGGACATTTCTTCGGCCAGGGGCGCGGCAACGATTTGCAAGGCTTGCCTGAGCCTGGCAGCAACGAGGCCGATGAGATGGGCAAAGTCCAACGCGTTAAGCAGCTGCGCCCGACGGCCGCGCTGGTAGTCTGTCAGGCGGATAAAGATGGATAGCCAGCAGAGGCCCATCCCCAAAGGGGCGCTGCGCGTCGCGCGCGACCGTGACGCAAAGACCAGGCAGCGAATTCGCGCTGCTCAGAAACAACCAGTAGTTGGTGCCATGAGCAGAGGCTCTTCGCGCGATAAGATGCCGATAGGCCCCAGGCAGCGCATTCGCGCTGCTCAGAAACTGTCGGTCGCGGATGACATAACGGGAGGCTCTTCGCGCGCGACCTCCACGTATGTTCCAAGCCAGCGCATTCGCGCTCAGAGTGGACAGCTAGCGCAAGCTAAGTATCTGGCGTCGAAACATGCCGCGCGCGGCATGTTTACTCAGAGTGACAGTCGTAAAAGGCTGATAAGGCAGGTTTCTGGCGTCGAAACATGCCACGAACGGCATGACCACTCAGGATAGACAACCAAGCAAAACGGCGTTTCTCGCGTCACAACATGCCGCGTGCGCGGCTTGTTTACTCAGGGTGACAGTCCATCTTGTCCAGGGTGACAGACTACTACCCGATTTGCACCACAACCAAGGTTTGCTTTGTTGTCGGGTCAATCGAAATAGCAATCGTCGCAACGCTGTCGCCCTTCACAAAGTCCATTTTGGCCAGGGTGGCGGTGATATAGGGTTTCACCTGGGGCGCCCAGCCGAGCTTGGGCATTTGGTCTTGATAGAACGCGGCCGCAGTCTGAATGTCGGCGGTGGTGCTGTAGGTGAGCTGAGTGTCGGAAGCCGAAATCAGCGTGTGTGGATCAAGCAATGGG
The DNA here is from genome assembly GCA_043734225.1 of Anaerolineales bacterium. Taxonomy (GTDB): domain Bacteria; phylum Chloroflexota; class Anaerolineae; order Anaerolineales; family UBA6663; genus JAYTFQ01. The sequence goes on from JAYTFQ010000312.1 coordinate 1,412, forward strand.
ATATCTTTGGGGCCGCCAGCGGTTGGCGAGGCGGCGGGTGTCGCGGTCGATTGGTCAGCAGCGGCCGCATTGGCAGTGGCCGAAACCTGCGTGAGGGCGGCATTGGCGGTGGCCGGGAGCGCGTTGCGCTGCGCCCCGGCGGTTGCAAGACCAATGGCAGCCTGGGTCAAAGCAGCATTGGCGGTGGCCTGGAGGCCGCTGGCAGCGCCTCCGCCCGGCAGAACGCTGCACGCCAGCAAAGCCAGGAGCAGTCCGGAAACGGGGAGCATGAGCCGAAAGTGTTTTGTGAACAGGGTGGCCTCCGTGAGACTTCATGATTGTACTCTAGGGGGGCGGGCGGGCGGCGGGCGGTGGTGCGGGGTACGTGGTGGGTGGTACGTGGTGCGTGTGACTTATGACATGGGCGGGCAGTGTGCAGCAGGGTACCAGTTTTGAAGCGCGGGGCGGACACATGGCGGGGCGGACACATAGGTCATTGACTCCGACTAATTCAAAAATATGCTGGAAATCAGGCAGTCTTCGCGCCTGCCAATCCCCGATCGGTAAGACCCTCCAGCGGCAAAACCGGTCGCTTCGCCATCCGTGGACGCTTTGGGGCCGTGGGACGCCGTTGATGTCGTTGTTGACTGTCCATCGTTTCTTCGCTGTAGGGGCGTTCAATTGAACGCCCCTACAATGAACATCTTTGTACGTTCTGCCCTGGATAACCGCGTTTGCCCAGTAGCGTTGGAATCCATAGATCTGTGCGGCGGAGAATGAGTCGGAGTCAATGACACATAGGCGCGGAGCGGCCCCTACTTATGTCACAATTGGGCAGTGTGCCGGTGGGTGCCTGTTTTGAAGTGGCCGCTTCGCGAGTGGCACAGTTGGTTTTAACGGGGAAATTGGCCGCTTCGCGAGAAGTGGCACTGGGGGGGAAGGGAAGTGTACGGACATAATGTTCGGCAGGATGACATTAAGGGCATCCGTAGGTATGCACGGCACAGCCACGAGCCCCCTGCTCCAAGCATCCCGCTGGCGAACATTATGTAAATTATACTGGAGTTCACTTTGGCGAAATGAAATGATACTTTTTTCGACTTAAGTTCACTTCTGACTATTTAAGCTGTCTGTCGACGACAATCCACCCAACAAGACTGTTGTCGTTATTGAAGGATCGCTAGAATCTCGGGTGCAAAGTAAGACACGTCATACACCGCGTCTGGCTCGGGCACCAAAATACCGGACGCAATAAGTTTCTGGACGACCTTGCGCGCGCCACGCGCGGTCATCGGCTCCAGGCGCCGCGTTGCTTCTGGGATGGTGATGATCGGTGTGGTGAATAATTCATCAACCAGCCTGAGCGCTGAGGCCGAGGCCTTAGATTTGGAAAGCTACTTGCGCCACGTCTCGCGCAGCTCAATCAGTTGCCGCAATCTCAAAATCGCATCTTGAGTTTGCTCCCGAACCCCGGCTAGAAAATAAGCCAGCCAATCTCGCCAGGCGCCAGCATGGCTAATCGCCGACAGCCCGGCGTAGTAAGTGTTTCGGTCCCGTTCGAAATAGGCGCTCAAATACAACAGTGGCAGCGGCAGCAAGCCCCATTCCACCAGCAGCAGCGCCAGCAGCAAGCGGCCGATGCGACCATTGCCGTCAAGAAAGGGGTGAATGGCCTCAAATTGATAATGGACGAAGGCCAGTCGCGCCAGCGGCGGGTATGGGTCGTCGGTGGCGTGTAAATAGACTTCCAGGTCGCCCAAGGCGCGTATCATTTCCGAAGGCGGCGGCGGAACATGGCTGGCCTGGTTCAGCGTTCGGCCTGCCCCGCCAACCCAATTCTGGCTGGTGCGAAACTCACCCGGCGTGGCCGCATCGCCGCGCACGCCCGTCATCAGTTTTTGGTGCAGTTCGCGGATCAATCACAGGCTGACCGGGAGGGTCTTCACGCGCTCGATGCCATATTCCAGCGCGCGCACATAATTCAGTACTTCGGCCGCGTCTTCTTCCAGCGGTTTGAGCCCCACCCCGGGCAGCGGCAGTTGTCTGGCCTTATAGGCATACAGGCCGGCAATCTGGGTTTGGGTGCCCTCGATGGCGGACGATAGCACCGCTTCGCGGCGCATCAGGGGGCTGATGAGCAACCGCGGGTTGGTGACGCTGCGGCCCAAGCCGGCCAACTCGCCCACGGCGCGGTCAGCCTCGCTCAACAGCCGCACCAGGTCATGGTCGAACTCCAGCCTGGGCGGCAGTGAATTTGGCACGAAAGCCCAATACGCTACCGGCTCACTGCCTTGCCGGACAAGCCGGCCTGCCGCGTTGGGGCTAAAGTCTTCAGGTTTCATTGATTAGCCTCCGTCGCACGTCATCCAGCCAGTCGGCCGGCGCCGTGTCGCCGCCAGCAAAGAACAATTATACGCGCCGGGCGGGCATGGCCAATAACCGCGGAGTGGCGGGGGCATTTGCGAATAGTGGCTGTTTTTCGACCGCACCCGGTGTGCCGGCCCCGCGCGGGCCTCCCCACTCCACTTCGTTTCGGGGGACACGTAAAGGCGCCGCGCTACGCAACAACGCTGGCTACCCCATACGCTTCGCTCGGGGCGCTGCGCGAAAGACAGCTTCAGAAACCCCGGAGTGGCGGCGATAAGGCTGCCGCCAATCGCGCCTGCAAGGCGCTCCCACAATTGGAAGCCAAGAATCGGGACGCAATACGCAGGACCACTGCGCGGGACGAAAAGCGCTATTCGTCCCGCGCAGCGGTCCTTCGCGTTTAGCGCCTGATCAGCGGCAGCCAGAGCTGGGTGATGGCGCCAAATTCAATGGCGCCGATGTCGCAGATGGCATTGAACGGCCGAGCGCCGCCGCGCTGGTCGGTGGCGGGGCAGCCGTTGTTGTCGCCTTGGTTGATGGCCGGGCTGCCGAGCGGCAGCGCCAGGCTGAGGGTGGGGCCGCCAAAGTTGCCCAGGGCGCCGAGCAGCGGGTTGGTGTTGGTGAGGTCGCCGCCGGCGGTGAGGCCGCAGGTGTTGGCGCTTTCCAGGTTGTGGCCAAGCGAGGTGAGCGTGCCGGCGTTGAAGGCGCAGTTCACCGGGCTGCCGCCGGCGACGATGTTGTTTTTAAGTTTCGCCACGGCGCTGTCCAGATACAAGTTGCCGCCGCTGTCGGTGATGACGGCGGTGTTGCTGACCAGGGTGTTGTTTGTGGCGGTGAGCGGGGCACCGATGTAGAGACCGCCGCCTAAGTCGGCGCGGTTATTGTAGAGCGTGCTGTTGGTGAGGGTGAGCGCGCCGGACGAGTGATAAATGGCGCCGCCGTTTTCGGTGTTGGAGATGTCGCCCACGCCGGCCACGTTGCCATAGAACAGGCTGTCGCGGACGGTGAGCTGGCTGTTATTCCAGATGGCGCCGCCGTTGCCGAAGGGTGAGCGGTTGTAGGCAAAGGTGTCGCTGATAAAGGTTTGGATGGCGCCGCTGTCAATGTCCATGGCGCCGCCGTCTTCAATGCCCAGGTTGTCGGTGAGCTGGCTGTTGATGAGCGTCAGGCTGAGGGCGTTGTCATTGTCGATGGCGCCGCCATAGCCGGCGGTGTTGCTGACGAATTGGCTATGCTGGATGAGGGCCGTGCCGCCGTTCGTTTGCAGGCCGCCGCCGTCGCCGTCATTCATGGCCACATTCCCATGAAAGCGGCTGCCGGTGATGGTGACGGCGCCGCTGCTGTAAATGCCGGCGCCGCCGGCGCCGCCGTCCGACTCATTGGACAGGATGGCGCTGTCGCGCACATTGAGGCGCCCGGCGCTGGCGTTGAAAACGCCGCCCCCGGCGCCGATGAGCGAGTTGCCGAGGCTGCCGCTGGCGGTGTTGCTCAGCAGGGTCAGGTTGACCAGGCTGACCGTGCCGTTGTTATAGATGGCGCCGCCGGCCTGGCTGATGGCGTGCCCATGGTACAGGGTGAGGTTGGACAGGCTGAGGCTGCCGGCGGCGGTGACGCTGAAAATGCGCGTGGCGCCGCCGCCACTGAGGGTGACCAGGCCGCCGCCATCAATGCTGGTGGGCTGGGCGATGATTTTCTGGCTGGTGACTGTGATGGTGACCGGGCTGGGGCCGCAGTTGAACACGACCGCGCCGCCGCCGGTTAGCGCGGCGTTCAGGCCGGCCTCGGTGCAGTTGGTGACGGTGCCGCCGGCCAGCGCGGTTTGGGGGCCGAGGAGCAGGAGCAACAGCAGCACGGGCAAGCCGCCCAGGAGCGCGGCCAGCGGCAGGGCCGCTGCCCGCCGCAGCAGCGAGGTGACGGACGGGACAAGCGGCAGGGGAGCAGGAACAGACGGCAAGCGAGCAGGGAGGCGAAGGGGCATGGGGGTCTCCGAGTGACTAGTCAAACCGGTTGATAGGGCTGAATTATAGGTTGAGTGGGCAGAGAGGATGACAAGGCATCGTCCACGTAGGCTGCGCGCGCTCCCGAAGAACAGGGAGCGGACGACCGGCCCGCAGGCCAACAGCCGCGAATTTCATTCGG
>JAYTFQ010000313.1:0-1993 GCA_043734225.1 Anaerolineales bacterium
GTTCTCCGCCGGCGCCGCGCCCAGGTGGTGAAGGACCCGCTGCACGGCCAGCGTGCCGTCGCCGGCGCTGACCGTGATGCGCGTTTCGCCGCTGCGTTTCACTTCCAGCGCGCCGCGGTTGCCATCCGTGTCGCGCAGGTCCAGCTGGCCATGGGCGCGAATGCGCGCGGCCAGCGGCCAGCGCGGCAGCAACTCGCTCACCAGCGTGCCCACCAGCGTGGCGCTGTAGCCGCCGGCCGCGCGGAAGGTGGCGCGCGTCGGCGCCGGCATGCCCAATCCGCTCAGGCTGACGGTGGTGCCGGTGATCTCTTCCTCGCCTTCGAACCGGCTGCCGTCGGGCAGTTCGGCTGAGTACGACAGGCGCAGGTGCGGCGCGTCCGGATTGCGCCAGGCCGTCACGACGATGCCGGTCGCTGGGTCGGCTTCGCTCACCCTCTCGCCCACACGATTGAAGGTGGGCTGGTAATAGGCCGGGCCAAAGGAAGTGAAGGCCGCCGCCGCGTAACCGCCTATCTGCGTTAGCGCCTGGGCCGTTTCGCCGGCCGCCAGAAGCTCAGCCACCGGCAGCAGCCAAGAGGTCTTGTGCATGCGGCGCACCACATAGCCCAGCAGGCTGATGCCCTCGCGCGGCAGCTCATAACGGGTCAGGGCGGCGGATGACTTGAGCACGGTGTTCATCTCAAAATCTCTCCTGTGTTCAATGCGGCGCGGCGCGCGCCTCCGACCGTTGGACGATGGCGCGGGCCATGCCGGAGAAAATCAATTGATGCAGCGGATACAGGCCATACCAATACGCCAGACCGGGCAGCCCGTGCGGCTCGAAAAACGCTGTTTGCACCAGCAAGGCGCCGCCCGCGGGCTGGGGCAGCGCTTCAAATTGCAGCCAGGCCGGCCCGGGCAGTTTCATTTCTGCCCGTAACCGTATGCGCCGGCCTGGCTCCACCAGCTCGACTCTCCAAAAATCCAGCGCGTCACCCGGCCGCAGGCTGTCGGGGCTGCGGCGTCCGCGCCGCATACCAACCCCGCCCACCAGCCGGTCCAACACACCGCGCAGCCACCAAGCCCAATCGGCATAGAACCAACCGCGCCGGCCGCCGATGCCGGCAAACACGGCGTACACGTCTTCCGGCGTGGCCCGGCTGGCCACGCTCCGGCGCTCTTCTATCATGCCTTCTTTTTCCGTCAGCGTGACGCCTTGTACAAGGTTGGCGCGCGCCCCGGCCCAGATGGTCTCCAGGTCGCCGGCCTGCGCGCGCGTCAGCGCCTGACGCACGGCCTCGGCATACGGCCGGGGCTTGAAAGCAAACACCGCCAGCGCGCTGGGGTCGCGCACCACCACTTCGCTGGCCAGGCCTTCGATCAGCGGGTGCGAGTACGCCGAAGGGATGGGGGTGACCAGGTCCACCCAATATGAAGACAGGCGCGGCGTGAGCACCGGCACCGGGATCAGAAAGCGCTTCAGCCCACGCGCGGCGGCCAGCCCTTGCATCATGTCGCCATAGGTCAGCACGTCTGGCCCGCCGATCTCAAAGGTGCGGCCCAGCGCGCGCGGCTCGTTCAGCGCGCGCAGCAGATATTCCAGAACGTCGTCGATGGCGATGGGCTGGCAGCGGGTGGTCACCCAGCGCGGGGTGATCATCACCGGCAGGCGCTCGGTTAGATAGCGGATCATCTCGAACGAAATGCTGCCGGCGCCGACGACGACGGCGGCGCGGAATTCGGTTACCGGCACGCCCGAGTCGCGCAGCACCTGGCCCACCTGCTGGCGCGAGGCCAGATGCGCCGAGAGCTGCTCGTCGCCGGCGCCCAACCCGCCCAGATAGATGATTTGTTTGACGCCGGCCGCGCGGGCTGCCGCGCCGAAGTTTTGGGCGGCGGCCAGGTCACGCGCTTCAAAACCGCGCGCGCCTTCGGCCATGGAGTGGATCAGATAGTAGGCGGCGTCCACGCCGGCCAGGGCCGGGCCCAAACTGGCCGGGTCCAGGGCATCGCC
>JAYTFQ010000314.1:0-3311 GCA_043734225.1 Anaerolineales bacterium
CTGCGCTTGGCCCGCACCCGTTTTTGGATTTACGATCTATTCTCGATGTCCGTCCATTGCCGCCCGCGCGGCCCAATGTACTCGGACTGCGGCCGGATAATGCGGCTCTGCTGGCGCTGTTCCAGACAATGCGCGATCCAGCCGGCGGTGCGGCTGACAGCGAAGGTCGGGCTGAACAAATCGGTTGGCAGCTCCAGCCCGTGCAGCAGCAGCGCGGTGTAATACTCCACGTTGGTTTGCAGCTTGCGACCCGGCTGATACTCTGCCAGCAGCCTCAGGGCAGTGGCCTCCACGGATCTGGCCAGCTCATACAGGGCCATGTCTCCGTCGCGACGATACAGGCGCTCCGCCGCTGCCGCCAGCACGTCCGCGCGCGGGTCGCGCACTCGGTACACTCGATGGCCGAAGCCCATCAGGCGCTGATGGCTTTCCAGTTTGGCGCGCAGATAGGCCTCCGCCCGCCCGGCTTCCCCAATTTCAAAGACCATATCCAGCGCCGGGCCGGGCGCGCCGCCGTGCAGCGGCCCCTTCAGCGCCCCAATGGCCCCCACCACGGCCGACACCAGGTCGGATCCCGTTGAGATGATCACCCGCGCCGTAAAGGTCGAGGCGTTCAGCCCGTGGTCCACCACAGTGTTCAAATACGTCTCCAGCCCGCGCACGCGCTCGGCGGTCGGCTCCGTGCCAGACAGCATAAACAGATAATTCGCCGCTTCGCCCAGGTCGGCGCGCGGTGCCACGGGCGCCTGCCCCTGCAGCAATCGCCAATAGCTGGCCACCACCACCGGCGTGCGCGCCAGCAGCCCGATGCCGGTGGTTTGCATGCCAGCTTCACCTGCCGCATCAGGCTCCGCGGGCCCCAACGTGCCGGCCGCCATGCGCAGCGCGTCCATCACCGGCTGCCGCTGCTGGGCGGCGGCAGCCAGGACTTCGAGCGTGATGGCGGGCAGGGCGCGCTGCGCGGCCAGGCTGGCGCGGAAGTCGGCCAGTTGCCGGCGGTCAGGCAGCGCCGCCTGCCATAGCAGATAAACCACCTCTTCGAAGCTGGCCTGGGCCGCCAGCGCTTCCACCGGGAAACCGGCGATGATCAGTTCGCCGGCTTCGCCGTCCACCTGGCTCAGCCGGGTCTGAGCGGCGACAATGCCTTCCAATCCGGGAACGAAATGCGACGGTCTGTTGGCGTCGGGCGCGGGGGCAGGGGCGGTCATGGTTGAGTCTCCTGGGTCATCAAGAATGTGTGCTGAAAATTCTACCCAGAGCTTACGGCAGCGTCAACATTGATTCAGTAATCAATATATAATCGGGCGCATGGACACCTCACGCTATCTCACCGCCGCCAAAGCCGCTGCCGCCTTGGGGATCAGCCTGCCGACGCTCTACGCCTATGTCAGCCGCGGGCTGGTCCGCTCGGAGGCCGCTGGCCAGCGCCGGCGTGACCGGCGCTACAGCCGCGAGGATGTGGACCGGCTGCGCCTCCGTCAGGAACAGCGCCGCCATCCCGAGCGGGCCGCGCAGCAATCCCTCAGTTGGGGCGTGCCGGTGTTGGAGTCGTCACTGAGCTTGATTGTCGATGGCCGGCTGTACTATCGCGGCCGGGAGGCTGTCTCGCTGGCTGGCAGCCAGACGTTCGACGCGGTGGCCCGCTGGCTGTGGACCGGCCAGGGCGATGGCGAACCGATTCGCCTGGCACCAGAACCTGCCGCCTTAGGGTCCTATCAGTCCTGGCTCAACCAATTGCCGCCGGCTACGCCTGTGGAGCGAATGCAGGCCATCCTGCTCCTGGCCGCCGCGCGCGACATGGCGGCCTACGACTTGCGGCCCGCCGCAGTCGCGCAAACCGGCGCCCGCCTGCTGTCATTGCTGGCCGCCGCCGCCGTCTTTCCCGCTACGCCAACGGCAACACGCCTGGCGGAGTATTTGCAGCGTGGCTGGCAGGCTGCGTCCTCGGCCGAACAGGCCAGACAGGCCGATCGCGCCGCGCGCCTGATCGATGCCGCGCTGATCCTGTCCGCCGATCACGAGCTAAACACCTCGGCCTTTACGGCGCGCTGTGTGGCCTCGGTGCGGGCTACCCCTTACCAGGTTGTCATTGCCGCGCTGGCGGCGCTGCACGGGCTGCGGCACGGCGGCCAAGTTGGACGAGTGGAGGCGCTGTACGACGAGACTGGAACCCCGGCGCGTGCCGGGGCTGTTGTGGGTAGCTGGTTGAAGCGCGGCGAGAGCTTGCCCGGCTTTGGCCATCCGCTCTACCCGGAAGGCGACCCGCGGGCGCGGGCCTTGCTGGCGATGATTGGCGAAGCGCTGCCGCGCTCACGAGAGCTGGCTTTGGCCAACAAGCTGGTTCACACCGCGCGCGAATTGGTCGGCGAATATCCAAATGTTGATTTCGCGCTCGTGGCCGTGGCGCGCGCCCTCAAGCTGCCGGCGGGCGCCGCGCTGGGGTTGTTCGCTATCGGGCGCAGCGCGGGCTGGATCGCGCACGCCATCGAGCAATATCAGGCCGAGCCGATGATCCGGCCCCGAGCGCGCTATGTGGGACAGTTGCCGGAATAATTACACGGGCGAAACATTATGTCCGTCACTGCCTCCGGCAGCCGCTGCCACTGCTTTTCGCGAAATTTGGCCGAAAAACCACTACTGCCACTACTGCCACACGAAAACAGATACCCCTGGCAGGCGGCCCGGTGGACCGAAAAGACCGCCTTGTCCGGTCAGGCCTTGATGCGAATGCCTTTCGGGTCCCACAAGGGCTCACGCGTCACCAGCGCCGGGATGCGTTCGCCCAGGATTTCCACATCCAGCGCGCTGCCGGGCGCGCTGTGTGCCATCGGCAAATACGCATAAGCGATGCTCTTTTGCACCGAGTAGCCGTAGCCGCCCGAAGTGACCCAGCCCAGCACCTGCTCGCCGGCGCGCACCGGCTCATTGCCGATGGCGATCGCGGCCGGGTCGGCCAGGGTCAGGCAGCACAACTTGCGCCGCAGCCCCTCGGCCTTTTGCCGCTGCAGCGCCTCGCGGCCAATAAAGTCGCCCTTATCCAGCCGGACGGCAAAGCCCAACCCGGCCTCATACGGGGTGTAATCCGGCCCCATGTCGGCGCTCCAATACCGGTAGCCCTTTTCCAGCCGCAGGGTGTCGATGGCGCGATAGCCGCCCGCCACTAGCCCATCCGGCTGCCCGGCCTCCCACAGCGTATCCCACAGCCGCTGGCCATATTCCATCGGGCAATAGAACTCCCAGCCCAGCTCGCCCACATAGGTTACCCGCAGCGCCAGCACCGGCACATCGCCCACGGTCATAGCTCGGCTCGA
>JAYTFQ010000315.1:0-4506 GCA_043734225.1 Anaerolineales bacterium
CGCCTCGAAGGCGCGCCGGTGAAAGGCTCGCCGGCGCGCGTCGCTGGCGCTGGTATAGGTCAGGTGGCGGATCTTGTCGTGGGTGATGAGGTAGCGCGCGCCGGGCTCGGCCGCCTGCTCTTGCAGCAGCCGGGCGGCCAGCAGTTCGTCCAGCGCGCGCAGGCCGTCGCGCTCGTCCAGCGCCGCCACGGCCGCCAGCGCCTCGAACGGCGCCGCTTGCCCGAGGACAGCCGCCGCCGCCAGCAGCTCGGCCGCGGCCGGGGTGAGGCGCTGGGTGCGGGTGCGGATGATGTCGCGCACGCCGGTGGGGATGCCCAGCGCGGCGCGGGCGGCGGCCGGGTCGCCAGCCACGGCCGCCGCCGCCAGCACGTCGATGGCGGCCTCGCCGCCCACCGCGCGGCCGATCAGCCCCTGCTCGTGCAGGGCGCGCAGGGTTTCGTTAATGAAGAAGGGCTGGCCGCCCGTCTCGGCTTGCAGCCAGCCGGCAAAGGCCTGCACGGCCGGCAGCAGCGCATCGGGCAGGGCCATGGCCGGGTAGCCGGCCAGCGCCTGCACCCACTGTTGGGTGTGCGCCAGGGTGAGCGTGCCCAGCCCCACCCGCGCCAGGCGGGCCTCGCCGCCCAGCGCCCGCTCCAGCGTGTCCACCCAGGCCGCCAGCGCCGGCAGGTCCTCGGCCCGCGCCGCCAACAGCAGCAGCAGCCGCGAGTGGCGCTCAACGCACTGGCGCGCCAGGTACAGCAGCAGGTCCAGCGAAGCGGCGTCCGCCCACTGGATGTCGTCCACGAAGAAGACCACCGGCGCGCGCGCCGTGAGCGCGTGCACCAGCCGAGCCACCGCCTCGAACAGCCGCGCCTGGGCCTCGGCATCGCCGATGGCCAGCGGCGCGGGCAGATCGGGGTAGCGCTCGCGCAGCTCGGGCAGCAGCCGGCTCAGCTCGGCCAACCACACATCCGCCAGCAGATCGTCGGGCGCATTCTCGCGCTCCACCCGCGCCCGCAGCGCGTCCAGCACCACCTGGTAGGGCACGCGCCCGACCGCCTCAAAGGCCCGCGCTTCCCACACGTCCAGCCCCTCGGCCACGGCGCTGCGCAGGAACTCGCGCGCCAGCCGCGTCTTGCCGATGCCGGCCTCGCCCACGATCAGCGCCGCCTGCGGCTGGCCGCGGCCATCGCCGGCCCGGAAGGCGTGCAGTTGGCCGATCAGACCGGCAAACTCGCTGGCGCGCCCCACCAGCGGCGGCGCGAGGGTCAGCGCCCCAGCGGCGCCTGGCCGGGAGGCCGTGGGCGCGCTGAGCGCCGCCGGCCCGGCCTGGCGCCGGATGCGCTCCGCGAACTCCGCCAGGGCCGGCTCCGGGCGGGCGTGCAGCTCCTGGGCCAGCGAGGCGCTGTGCGCGTCGAACAGGCGCAGCGCCTCGGCCGGCTGGCCCAGCGCAAACAGCAAATGCATCTGCCAGCGGGCGGCGGCATCGCTCAGCCGGTCGGCCGCCGCCCAGGCGCGCGCACCGGCCAGGGCCGCCGGCAGATCCCCGGCCTCAAAGCGCGCCTGCACCAGCGCCGCGAACACCACCTCGGCCCGCTCGCGCCACACCGGCTGCTGCGCCTGCACCCAGTGGTCAAAGGCCGGCACGTCGTTCAGCCGGAACGACTGCATGAACTCGCCGCGAACCAGCGCGGCGGCGGCTTCCAGCGCCGGCAGCGACGCCGCGCGCGCCAGGCGCGCCACCTGCTCCAGCGTATCCAGGTCCAGCGCCAGGCGCGATTCGCCAGGCAGCCGGGCCAATTCCAGCGTGTCCCGCCCGGCCAGCAGGTGCGGCTGACGGCCGGCCTCGTCGCCGGGCAGGGCCTGGCGCAGGTGCTGCAGGCTGGTGCGCAGCATGCTGCGCGCCTGGGCTGGCTCGCTGTCCGGCCAGAGCATCTCGGCCAGGTCGTCGCGCCGGTGCGGGCCAGGCAGCGCCGCCAGGTAGGCCAGCAGCGCCAGCGCCTTGCGGGTGCGAAAGACCACCGGCGCCCCGCGCCAGCGCACCAGCGGCCGGCCCAGCAAGGCAATCTCCAACTCGCTCACCCGTCCACGCTCGTTTCCACGCTCTTGTCCATGGGCAGGCTCTATTGTGTTGGAAGATAAGTAATTCGGCAAGACCTAGCCAACCAAGGAGACTCTGACCATGACCAACACCCGTGAGACCCTGCAAACTGCCTTGGCCGTGTTGGCCGCCTGGGAAACGCGCGACCTGAACGCCGCCGCCCGGCTGCTGGCCGATGACTTCCAGGTGACCGGCCCCGCCCCTGTCGCGCTGGGCAAGCAAGCCTACCTGGGCTTCCAGGCCATCCACAACGAAGCCTTCGCCGATTGGCAGTTCAACCCGAGCCAGGTGACCATTGACGGGGACACCGCGCGCGTCACCTTCCAGATCAGCGCCACCCACACCGGCGCCTTCGATGTGGCCAAGATCGGCGTGCCGATCCCGGCGGTGGCCGCCACCGGCAAGCACCGCGCCTGGCCGGTGGAGCACATGACCATCACCGTGAAGGGGGCTCTGGTGAGCAAGCTGGAAGTGAACAACGAGCCGGACGGCGGCGTGCTGGGCACGCTGGCGTGGCTGGGCGTGGCCGTGGCCGCGCCGGCCCTGTAGCGCGCGAGGGGGAAATTCACCGCTGAGCACGCGGAGTGCGCGGAGAACGAAGAGGGGGGCGGCCCGTTGGCTGCCCCCCTCTTCTTGACGGGTATACTGGTGGCGATGCTGTCAAGCGCTTTTGGGTTTTCTTTGCGTTCTCAGCGGGCTGGGCGGTTCAAGCGCTGCCGGCTTTCAATCGCGTCATCTATTCTGGAGAGAAAATAATGGTTGTGGTCGTCAATCACCTGCATCTCACCAAACCGATCGAGTCGCTGCGTGAGTCGATGGATAGGGACGCGCTGCCGCAGCTCAGCCGCCTGCCGGGGTTCGTCGAAGCCTTCCTGGTTAACAGCGACGAGACCCACGGCATCGTGATTATCGTCTGGGAAGACCGTGCTTCGGCCGAGAACGGCGGCAAGGTGATGGGCCCCGGCTGGTTCCACGATAACGTCGCGCCGTTCCTGGCCAGCGAGCAACTGCGCAGCGTGAACGAGGTGGTGGCGAGGCTTAAGGCTAGCTGAGGCGGGGGCTCATCAAACTGATTCGCAATGCAGCGAGTCAATCCACATCTGAGGCTGGCCGTCGATAGGGTAGCGCACACCATCGGCGGCGCGGGGAGCTTGATGCAATAAGCGCCTTAGTGGGGTTGGCCCAACAGGCCAGGCCTGGCAGCCCTGGCCTGTTGGGCGGACCTGGCGCGAGTGATACTCAGCGCCGGATTAGGGGCAGATAAACGCGCCGGGGAAGCCCGAAGAAGGTGACCAGATTTTCGGCCGGCCGGCCCACCACCAGTTGGTCGTTAAAATAATCGTAGGCAAAGTTGAGTGAGACGCCGCCGCTGGCGACCCCGCCCAGCACGCTGTTGGTGGTTGTCAACACGCCCGTGATCCCTATGGCGCCATCTCCCCAGGTTACCGCCCCGGCCTGGGCCAGGGCGCCGTTGGCCCAGTTAGGGCTGCGCAGCACAAAATTGCCATTGCTCAGCGCTATGATTGCGGTGTAGCCTACTTGGCCTACCTGATCGTTGGTTTGGCTGCCCACCAGACTGTTGGAAGTGGTCACCACGCCCGTACAGCCCAGCGTGCCGCTGCACCAGGTGGCTGCCCCAGCTCGGGCCGAGGCGCCGTTGGCCCAATTGTCGCTGCCCACTGCATAGTTGCCGTTGGTCAGCGCCGTGATGCCGCCGTTGCCCACCAGGTCGTAGGTCTGGCTGCCCACCAGGCTGTTCGTGGTGGTCACAACGCCGGTGCAGCCCAGCGAGCCGCTGCACCAGGTGGCTGCTCCGGCACGGGCCGAGGGGCCGTTGGCCCAGAGATAGCTGTCCACCACATAGTTGCCGTTGCTCAACACAGTGAGTGCGTACAGGCCCACCGTGTCGTTGGCCTGGCTGCCCACCAGGCTGTTGGCGGAGGTCACCACGCCGGTGCAGCCCACTGTGCCGCTGCACCGGGTGACCGCCCCAGCCCCTGTCGCGGCGCCATTGGCCCAGAAGGGGCTGCTCACCACATAGTTTCCGTTGGTCAACGGCGTGGTACCTCCCACCCGGTCGTTAGCCTGGCTGCCTACCAGGCTGTTGGTGGTGGTCACCACGCCAGTGCAGCCCAACGTGCCGCTGCACCAGGTGGCCGCCCCGGCATTAGCCGCCAAGCCGTTGGCCCAGCTACCGCTCCACACCACGTAGTTACCGTTGGTCAACGCCGTGATACCTCCCACCTGGTCGTTAGCCTGGCTGCCTACCAGGCTGTTGGTGGTGGTCACCATGCCGGTGCAGCCTAGCGTGCCGCTGCACCAGGTGGCCGCCCCAGCACTCGGCACCGCACCGTTGGCCCAGAAGGAGCTGCGCACCACATAGTTGCCGTTGCTCAGCGGGCTGACGCCATCGCCGCCCACACTGT
>JAYTFQ010000316.1:0-5655 GCA_043734225.1 Anaerolineales bacterium
CTCTTGCCCATGGGCCCGCCAAATGCCTGCGGTATAATCTCACGCGACCGATTGTGAAAGGAGTCACGTGAACCTATGACCACTAACAACGCCCCCGTCGCGCCGGCTGGCGCGGCCGGACGCATTTTCAATTTCAACGCCGGCCCGGCCGTGCTGCCGCTGCCCGTGCTGGAGCAGGTGCAGGCCGATCTGCTCAACTATGGCGGCACCGGCATGTCGGTGATGGAGCTCAGCCACCGCTCCAAGGCCTTTGAAGACATCCTGCACCGGGCCGATGCCGATCTGCGCGCCCTGCTGGGCATCTCGGACGATTATGGCATCGCTTTCATGCAGGGCGGCGCCACGCTCCAGTTCGCCATGGTGGCCATGAACCTGCTGCCGGCCGGCGCCTCGGCCGACTACATCGTCACCGGCTCGTGGGCTAAGGCGGCTTATAAGGAAGCCGGCAAATTCGGCAAGGTGCGCGCCGCCGGCACCAGCGAGCCCGGCAATTTCTCCGCCATGCCGGCCCAGTCCGAACTGGACCTGGACCCGAAAGCGGCCTATCTGCACTTCACCACCAACGAGACCATCCACGGCATCGAGTGGAAGACCGAGCCGGTGGCCCCGGCCGGCGTCACCCTGGTGGGCGATATGTCGTCCGACTTCGTCAGCCGCCCGGTGGATGTTTCTAAGTACGGCTTGATCTATGCCGGCGCGCAGAAGAACCTCGGCCCGGCCGGCGTCACGCTGGTCATCATGCGCCGCGACCTGCTGGCGCGCGTGCCGGCCGGCCTGCCGCTGATGCTCGATTACAAAGTCCAGATCGAGAACACCTCGCTCTACAACACGCCGCCGTGCTTCACCATCTATGTCTGCGGCCTGGTGCTGCGCCGCCTGCGCGACCTGGGCGGCCTGGAGGCCGTGGCGCGCGCCAACGCCGAGAAGGCCACGGTGGTCTACAGCGCTATCGATCAGAGCGGCGGCTTTTACAAGCCGCACGCCCAGCCGGACAGCCGCTCCATGATGAACGTCACCTTCAGGCTGCCCAGCGAAGACCTGGAAAAGGCCTTCGCCAAGCAGGCCGAGGCCGAGGGCCTGTCTGGCCTCAAGGGCCACCGCTCGCTGGGCGGCATCCGCGCCTCCATCTATAACGCTTTCCCACTGGAAGGCGCCGTGGCGCTGTCCCAGTTCATGCGCGAATTCCAGCGCACCCAAGGCTGAGCCAACCCTATGTCCGCGAATAACGCGAAAATCCTGGTCTCCGACGGCCTTTCGCCTGATGGCCTGGCGCTGCTGGCCAAGTCGGGCGAGGTCGTGTCCAATTCCAAAATCACGCCCGCCGAGCTGCTGGCGGCGCTGCCCGAGTTCGATGCGCTGGTGGTCCGCTCGCGCACCAAGGTCACCGCGGCGGTGCTGGCGGCCGGCACGCGCCTGAAGGTGGTCGGCCGCGCCGGCGTGGGCGTGGATAACATCGATGTGGCCGCCGCCGTGGCGCGCGGGATCGTGGTGGTCAACAGCCCCATGGCGGCCTCGGTCTCGGTGGCCGAACACACCCTGGGCCTGATGCTGTCCCTGGCGCGCCAGATCGCCGCCGCAGATGCCTCGCTCAAGCAGGGCAAATGGGAGAAGAGCGCCTTCATGGGCGCCGAGCTTTCCGGCAAAACGCTGGGGCTGCTGGGGCTGGGGCGCATTGGCGCGCTGGTGGCCAACCGCGCCGTGGCCTTTGGCATGTCGGTGCTGGCCTATGACCCGTATCTGAACGAGGCTCAAATCCGCGAGCGCAACGCCCAGCCGGCCAGCTTTGACGCCGTGCTGCAGGGCGCCGACTATCTCTCGCTGCACCTGCCGCTGACCAAGGAAACGCGCGGCCTGATCGGCACCCGGCAGTTTGAGATGATGAAGGCCGGCGCGCGCGTGGTGTGCGCCGCGCGCGGCGGCGTCATTGACGAAGCCGCCCTGCGCGCCGCGCTTGACAGCGGCCACCTGGCCGGCGCCGCGCTGGATGTCTTTGAGCAAGAGCCGCCCGCGCCCGGCAGCCTGGCCGCCCACCCCAAGGTGGTGGCCACCCCGCACGTCGGCGCCCAAACCGCCGAGGCCCAGGCCCGCGCCGGCATCGCCATCGCCGAAGAAGTGGCCGCCGTCCTGGCCGGCAAGCCGCCGCTCTCTTTTTTTCTAAACTAACCGCTGACATTCATGAACGCCTCGATCACTCGCGGATCGAATAGCTTGTCTGCCCCCTCTAGCAGATAGTCGCGGGCCGCATCATCGCTCCAGGCGGCGCGGTAGGGCCGCGGGGCGCGCAGGGCTTCCCACACATCCGCCACGGCCAGGATGCGCCCGGCCAGCGGAATTTGCTCCCCTTTCAGCGCCAGCGGATAGCCGCTGCCGTCCCAGCGCTCCTGGTGCGCCAGCAGCCCTTGCAGCGCGCCGCGCAGATAGCCCACCGGCTGCAGCAGCTCGGCGGCGAAGGCTGGGTGCTGGGCCAGCAGTTGGCGCTCCTCGGCGGTGAGCGGCTCGGCCTTCAGGCACACCGCTTCCGGCACGCGCAGCATGCCCAGGTCGTGCAGCAGCGCCCCGCGCCGCAGCGGCACCAGCTCATCGGGCGGCACCCCCAGCGCCTGGCCCAACTGCACGCTCATCCCCGCCACCCGCTGCGCGTGGCCGGCCGGCTCGCGGCCGCGCGCGTCCAGCGCCTGGGCCCAGCCATCGATGGTGGTGTCATAGGCCATGCTGAGGTCCGTATGCGAGCGCTGCATGTCGGCGAACAGCGTGGCGTTCTCAATGGCGATGGCGGCCCGGCCGGCCAGCGTTTCCAATAATTCCAGCCACTCGGGCGCCACCGCCAGCGGGCCGCGGTGAAAAATGCCGAACACCCCGCGCAACTGTCCCTTGGCCAGCAGCGGCATGCCCACATAGGTGACGAACTGGTCGGTCCGCAGCATCTCCTGCCGGGAAAAGTCCACGCCGGCCGCCTGCAGGTCGGGCACCACCACCACGCGCTGCTCCAGCGCCACCCGGCCGGCGTGGCCGGCGCCCAGCCGCAGCCGCGTGCGCTCGATGCCGCGCGAGCGAAAGCCGCGCCCGGCCGCGAACACCAGCCGCTGGGTGTGCCGGTCCAACAGCAAAATTTCGGCCGCGTGCGCCGCCAGTTGGCGCGTGGCGTGATCCAGCACCACGTTCAGGGTCACTTCCAGGTCCAGGCTGGCGGTGATGGCGATGTCGATCATGCGCAGCGAGGTCAACTGCTGCAGGCGCTGCTCGGTCTGCTCGTGCAGCGCGGCCCGCAGCAGCGCGCTGGCCGTCATGTCGGCCACGGCCATCAGCAGGCGCACATCCGGCTCGCTCAGCGGGCTGCGCCGGGCCAGGCACAGCGTGCCAATGGACTGGTCGCGCACCTTCAGCGGCACGCAGGCCACCGCCCGCGCGTTGGGCGTGCGCGCCGGCGCAAAGAAGCGCGGCTCGTCGCGGATATCGGGGCTGATGTAGGCCTGACCACTGGCCAGCACCAGCGCGTCGATGCCTTCGCCCGGCCCCTGGCGTAGGCCGGTGAGGCCTTGCCATTCGCCCCAGCCTAGCTCGATCAGCGCTTCGCCCGTGGCCGGATCGTATTGATCCAGGCTGGCGGCGTCGGCTTCCAGCAGCCCGGCAATCTGAGCCAGCACGATCGGCGGCATTTCGGCCCGGGTCTGGGCCATGCGCAGCGCCGCGCTCACCTCCGCGATGGAGGCCAACTGGCGCTCGCGCTGCAGCCGGTCGGTGACGTCGCGAAAATGCACCACAATCGCCTGCACGTCTGGGTCGCCCAGCAGGTTGGTGCCGGCGCCTTCCATCCAGCGCCAGGCGCCGTCCGCCCCCGCGTATCGCAGCATCATCGTCGACCGGCCACCCGGCTGGCCGAGCAATTCCCCCAGCTTTGCCTGGGCTTCGGGCAGATCATCCGGGTGCAGAAAATCGGACAAGCTCTGGCCGAGGGTGGCGGCCACGCCGCGGCTCAGCAGCCGGGCCGCCGCCGGGCTGGCATAGATGATCCGCCCCGCCACGTCGGTGAGCAAAATCCCGTCGGCGCTTTGCTCCAGCAGCGCCTTGAAGCGCGCCTCGCTGCGCCGCTGGCTCTGTTCCGCCTCGCGTTGCCTGGCTCGCAGTTGGCGCTGCTGCAGCGCCTGCGCCACGGCTGGCCCCAGCCGGGCCAGCCGGTCCTTCAGCAGGTAATCGCTGGCCCCGGCGCGCATGGCCGCCACCGCGTCTTCCTCGCCAATGGTGCCCGAGACCAGGATAAACGGCACATCCAGCCCGCTGGCTTGCAGCAGCCGCAGGGCCGACAGCGCGCCGAAGCTGGGCAGGCTGTAGTCGCAGATGATGATATCGAGCGCCGGGGTGAGCGCCTGCTGAAAATCCTCGGCCGTGTCCACCCGGCGCGCGTCCACCCGGTAGCCGCCACGCTCCAGGGCGCGCAGCGTCAGCGCGGCATCGTCCGAGGAATCTTCAACCAGCAAGGCCTGCAGCCGCGTGTTTGGGGTATTCATTTCAGCCAAGGGACTATATACCCGCGGCCAACGCGGCACAAACGCGCGCATATCTCAACGCAATTGACCGAAAAATCGTGTTGGGGGCGTTCAAATTGAACACCCCCAACACGATTTTTCAAATATTATCAACGATGCTCATTGGCGCCGGCCGCAAAGGTGGCTATGATAGTCATTATGCCTGAGCCGCCGGCCCGCCTCCTGATCGTCGAAGACGACAGCATCATCGCCCGCCATCTGCGGATGCTTCTGAGCAGCGACGGCCACCAGGTGGTGGCGGCGGTCGACTCGGGCGAGGCCGCGCTGGAGCTGGCCGCCGGCGAGCCGCTCGACCTGGCCCTGATGGACATCCACCTCGACGGCGCCCTGGACGGCATCCGGACGGCCCAACTGCTGCGCGCCCGCCACGGCTTGCCGTCGGTCTTCCTCACCGCCTATGCCGATAACGCCCTGCTCGATCGCGCCGCCGAGGCTGATTCCTTCGGCTATGTGCTCAAGCCGTTTGATGACTGCAGCCTGCAAGCCACCGTGCGCCTGGCGCTGCACCGAGCCCGCCTGGAGCGGCGCCTGGCCGCCAGCGAGGCGCGCTACAAGGCCATCCTGGAACAGGTGCCGCAGGGCATCCTGCTGCTGGATGCAGCCGGCCAGCACATTCTAGAATCGAACCCCGCCGCCCAGGCCCTGCTGGGCAGCTCGGCCGCCGAGCTGGCCGCCCTGGCCCCGGGCGACCCGGCCTGGCCGGCGCTCGAGCCCGGCGAGCAGCAGGTGTGCCGCGCGGACGGCAGCCGCGTGCCGGTGGAGGTCAGCGCCAGCGCCATCACCTTTGGCGACCAACAACTGCGCTGCCTGCTGCTGCGCGATCTGCGCGGCAGCCAGGCGGCCGAGGCCGCGCTGAGCTATGAGCGCGATCTGCTGCACGCGCTGATGGACAACCTGCCGGACACCGTTTACTTCAAAGACATCCAATCGCGCTTCACGCGCATCAACCAGGCCCAGGCGCGCATGCTGGGCCTGGCCCAGCCGCAAGACGCCGTCGGCCGCACCGACGCCGACTTCTTCTCCAAAGAGCCGGCTGAGCTGGGGCTGACCGAAGAGCAGGAGCTGCTGCGCACCGGCCGCCCCATCACCGACCGCATCGAATACAACCCCA
>JAYTFQ010000317.1:0-4033 GCA_043734225.1 Anaerolineales bacterium
CCGAGCCCTTGTTTTAGGCTGGTTGGGCGGAGATTTGGGCCAGGACATTTTCCAGCTCGGCGAGCTGGCGAATGGTGGGGCAGCCGGCATCCGGGAAAATGCCGAGCGGGTCAATCAGGATGGGATGCAGGCCGGCGGCGCGGGCGCCGACTACGTCGGCGTAATAGTTGTCGCCCACATAGGCGGCGGCTTCAGGCGCGCAGCCGGCCAGGGCCACGGCCTTGAGAAAGATGCAGGAGTCAGGCTTAAATGACTTAGCCTCGCCGGCCGAGAGCGTGAACTGGAAATGATCGTTCAGGCCCAGCTCAGCGACCAGGTCGGTCAGCGGATCGCGGCGGTTGGACACCAGGGCGACGGTGTAGCCCAGCTCGCGCAGCCGGCGCAGGGTGGGGATCACTTCGTCCGGCACGTGGTGCCGCGGGCGGTAGCGCTCGGTGAAGCGCTGGCTAATCTTGGGGATGAGGTCATTCACGTCGCCCTCCACCCCTACCGCGCGCAGTTGGCGCTCGGTGTGGCGGTGCCAGAACTCCGGCGTCTCGTCGCCCAGCTCCTGCATATCCGCCAGCAATTCGGGTGAGATGCCCCAGTAGTAGTGCACCCAGCGGTGGCCGTCCATCAGCTTTTCGGTGGTGATGGGATGGCCCAGCTCGGCCAGATAGCCCACAAACGACTCGAAGCCATTCGGGCGGCTGTGACGGAGGGTGCCGTCGAGGTCGAATAATACGGCGGCTATTTGTGTAGACACAGGTTGATTATAACAAATGAGAGGTGAGAGGTCCGAAGTCAGAGGTCGGAGCAGTCAAATCTGACTCCCGACGTTTGACCGCTAGCCTCCGATTTCGCTCATCACGCGGTTCATGGGCACTATGTTGTGCGCCAGGCCATGGCCCCAGGGCTTGTGATAAACGGCCGTGAGCACCAGGCCTTTGAGGTCGTCCAGGGTGGCGCCGGCGCGCAGCGGGCCGAGCAGATCCATTTCATACTCGCGCAGCAGGCACATGCGCAGCTTGCCGTCGGCGGTCAGGCGGGCGCGGGTGCAGGCGGCGCAGAACGGCTCGGTCACCGAGCTGATAAAGCCGACATCGCCCAGGCCGTCGGGCAGGCGATACAGCCGGGCCTCGCCATCCAGCCGGCCGCCGTCTACTGGGCTCAGCGTCCCTAGCTTGCTTTCGATCTTGTCGCGCATCTGCTGGGCGGTGATCACCTGCGCCTGCTGGAACTCGGCCACGTCGCCAAAGGGCATCATCTCGATAAAGCGCATCTGCCAGTTGTGCTGGAGGGTGAGGGCGGCCAGCTCAACCACATCGTCCTCGTTGTAGCCGCGCACGATGACGGCATTGAGCTTCATGGGCACCAGGCCGGCGGCTTCGGCCGCCTGGATGCCGGCCCAGACGTCGGCCACGTTGCCCCAACGCGTGAGGCGCTTGAACTTGACCGGGTCGAGCGTGTCGATGGAGACGTTGACGCGCTGCAAACCGGCCTTGGCCAGCGGCGCGGATAACTCCTTGAGCAGCAGGCCATTGGTGGTCATGGACAGCGAGTTGACGCCCGGGGTCTGGGCCATCTCGCGCACCAGCTCAACCAGATTGGCGCGCACGGTGGGCTCGCCGCCTGTCAGGCGGAACTTGTTGAAACCCAGCTCGGTGAACAGGCGCACGAGCAGCAGCAGCTCGTCATCCTGGAGCAGCTCAGGGCGCGGCCGGAACTTCATGTCTTCCGGCATGCAGTAGACGCAGCGCAGGTTGCAGCGGTCAGTCAGGCTGATACGCAAATAGTGGATATTTCGGCCAAAACGATCAAGTGCCATAGGTTTCGCGATGATAGCAGATTGCCCGAATTTGTCAAACGAGCATCTGGTTTATTCTGGGCCGGCTACCCGCCGCGCCCGAGTGCCACACGTGAGACGATTTTTGCTTTTTAGCGTCATATGTGTCACACCAGCACTTGCGCGCAGGTGCAAGTGTTCGCGGTATCGTCATCATTTGTGTCGCTATGGCCAAGAAAATCGACATTATGAAAACCCGGCGCCCGGTTCTTGTTGATACCGTATATGCCAGCATATCGCATATTTGTTCTATCTGTCGCGGCAATTGCTGGGGCAGACGAAAACTTTAAGGTTAAGGCCCCCGAGTGCAAGATAGCTCGTATGGAACGTGCTCCCGCGCCAGAGCTAGACGAGGGCGAAACTAGCGGATAGGGCGCGCTACCCTAGACAACGGCAGGCCTACAGGTCAAAATAATCCCCGCTCACATTGAAGCAAGCCTGTTCCGCTTTTCCAGTCATCAAAGTTGAGAATTCTTCTGCCGTCATCGAAGTCGCTTTCTCGATTGGATTGGTATGCACGGGCGGATAATACGGGTATTTCCCAACCCAAATGTGTACGAGATCAAATTGATCGGTCACTGGACAGACGCGAACCAGGCCAGTTGCAGGATCTGTTTTGACGAGCCCACCTACGGATTCGTATTCAACGATCAACTTCGCCGCGTCGAAATACATATCCAGAATATAGAAGAGTGCTAATTTCACTCCAGCCTCGTGCGGCGTGCCTCCTCCGACAATATCAACCTGGGACGGTGTGCCGTACTGTCGAATGAGTGTCTCTTGTGAATAGGACAACCATTCGCGTGGTGCAGGTGGACCTTGAGACACATGGGGTTGGATGCGTACGGATGCTGTCCATAGTCGTTGCTCCTGCGTGGCCAGGGCCACGTTGATTGACGTGCCGCTCTCAAATTTGTATTCGTAATCAAAAAACTCGTTGCCATCCTGGGCCGTTTTGAATGCAGGAAGGCCCAGGTGGGAAAAGAAACGTAAGGCCTCGTCCCTGGTGGTTTGCTCAGGAGTTATGCCCCAAAAGCAAGGCGCCCGACAAGGAGGCGATTTCAACCACTCCCCTATTGCGACTCCAACTTGCTGCGGTTCCAGAGTGGCCGGGAGTGTGGGCGTTGCCGACTGAGTTGTGGTAGGTGTATTGCTCGGGGTGGCGGTCGTTGGGCGCAGAGTTGCGGTAGGCGGCGCGGGCGACAACGTGGGGGTGACGCTGGGCATGAGCGTTGCAGTGGCCATAGGAGTCGGAGTGAACGTGGGCGCAATGCCTTTGGGTGCACAACCCGAAAGCGAGACTGTGAGCGCTAGCCCAAGAGCAATCCATCGCGACTTTTGCATCTAGAGTCCCCTAATTAGCTTGCCAGTCGTACGGGATGCCGCACGAAGCATCATTGGATGGCCAGTCCAATTGTACTTATTTCTGCCAGCAGGGTGGGCACGTCATGACATAAACGTGTCGATGAGATCAGCCGCTCGCCCTCACCCCGGCCCTCTCCCGCTGGGAGAGGGAGAAAACCAGGCAGCAGCAAGGCTATGCCTGGCGCGACGGATTGTGCGGCGGTCCAAACGTCTCGGCGGGCAGAAAGAGGCTGACGCGGGTGTACTGGCCGGGCTGGCTGTGCAGGCTGAGGGTGCCGCCAACGACGGCCAGCAGGGTGCCATGCAGGGCCAGGCCCTGCCCGGCGCCAGGCCGGTCGTCGTCAGCGGCCGGCTGGCGCTCGCGCTCATCCAGGCCAGCGCCATTGTCCTCAACGGTGAGGGTCAGGCCGCGCGCGACGGGGGGCTGGTCGTGCCAGTCTGCTTGTATGCGCAAGTTGAGGGCGGCGGGCGCGCCGTCACGACGGCCGTGGCGGGCGGCGTTGCGCATGGCCTCGCGCGCGGCATATAGCAGCACTTCCGCGGCCAGCGGCGGCAGGCGGCTGGCCTGCTCGTCGGCGCGCGGGTCCACCTGCCAGGTGACGGCGTCAAAGGCATGGGCAAACTCTCCGGCCGACAGGCGGCGCAGCGCGTCAAACAGGCCCAGCCGGCCAATTTCCGGCTCAGGGCTAGTGGGCAGCTCGCGCAGCAGCTCGGCCAATTGGCGGTGCGCGCCAGCCAACAGCTGAATGGCTTCAGCGGCTGGGCCAGCGGTCTCGCCGGCAACACCGGCGGGCGCGGGCAGGCTGTGCAGGTGCAGCAAGGCGGCGTGCAGTTGGGGCAGCA
>JAYTFQ010000318.1:0-6307 GCA_043734225.1 Anaerolineales bacterium
GCGGCCGCCAAATCCGATAAGGCCGCGCCTGAGATCGGTATCGGCATGCTGGGCTACGCCTTCATGGGCAAGGCCCACACCAACGCCTACAAGAAAATCCCTTACATGGTCTACCCGCCGCCGGCTATCCCCAGGCTGGTGGCCATCGCCGGGCGCAATGAAGCGGCCACCAAGGAGGCCGCGCAGCGCTATGGCTACGAGAGCTATTACACCGACTGGCGCGAGATGCTCAAGAACGACCGCATCCAGCTCTTTGACAATGGCGGCCCTAACGACGCACACGCCGAGCCGTCCATCGCCGCCGCCCAGGCCGGGCTGCATGTGCTGTGCGAAAAGCCGCTGGCGCGCGACGCCAAAGAGGCAGCCGGCATGTTGGAGGCCGTCACCAAGGCCGGCGTCAAGCACGCCGTCATGTTCAACTACCGTTTTGTGCCCGCCATCCGCCAGGCCAAGGAGCTGATCGACAGCGGCGCGCTGGGCCAAATTTATCACTACCGCGCGGTGTATCTGCAGGAATGGATCATGCCGCACTACGGCACACCCATGATCTGGCGGCTGGACAAGAACCAGGCCGGCAGCGGGGCGCTGGGCGACCTGGGCGCGCACATCATCGACCTGGGGCGCTTCCTGGTGGGCGAATTCAAAAACGTCAGCGCCCTAACGCGCACCTTCATCCCGCAGCGGCCTACCGCGGACGGCGGCCAGGGCCAGGTGACGGTGGACGATGCCTTTATTGCCGCGGTGGAGTTCGAGAACGGCGCCATTGGCTCGGTGGAGGCCTCGCGCTTTGCCGCCGGCCGCAAGAACTATAACTGCCTGGAGATCAACGGCGAGAAAGGCACGCTGCGCTTCAACCTGGAGCGCATGAACGAATTGGAAGTCTTTTGGGTGGGCGAAACACCCAAAGAGACGCAAGGCTTCCACAATGTGCTGGTCTCGGAAAGCTACCACCCGTTTTGGTCCAACTGGTGGCCGCAGGGGCACATGATCGGCTGGGAGCACACGTTTGTTCACCAGATTACCCATGTGCTGGACGCGATCGTCAACAATAAAGACGTGGCGCCCTACTGCGCCACCTTTGACGACGGCTATAAGAACGCCGTCATCTGCGACGCGATCCTGCAATCGGCGCAGGACGGCCGGCGGGTGGCGATTCACTATTAGTCGCACACCGTCGAAAACGGCTTTGCCGGCACCGCGTGCCGGCGAAGCCGTTTTTGCGGTACGATCTCCCTGCCCTAGCCCGCGAGACGATACATCTGTGCCCGAACTCAGCCACAATCCCTTGTTCGTTGCCGTCATCATCGCCTTGCTGGGCCTGATGATTGGACTGGCCAAAGGCGGCTTCAACGCCCTGGGCTCACTGCTCACGCCGATCCTGAGCCTGATCCTGCCGGTCTCGCTGGCGGTGGGCGTCATCCTGCCCATGCTCATTGTGGGTGATGCGTTCGCCGTGTACAGCTACTGGCGCGAATGGGACGGCAAACTGGTGGCGCGCATGCTGCCGGCCGCCATCGTCGGCGCGCTGGCCGGCACCTTTCTGCTGGCCCAGCTTTCACCCAACGCGCTGCGCATCGCCCTGGGCGTCTTCGTGCTTTTCCTGGTGGCCTACAAACTCGTCAGCGACCGCATCCAGTCGCTGCAATACCAGGCGCATGCCTGGCACGCGCCAGCGGCTGGCGCCCTGGCCGGGCTGGCCTCCGGCCTGTTCAACAATGGCGGACCGCCGTTTAACTCTTATCTGCTGCTGCGAAGGCTGCCGCCGCGCACCTTTATTGCCACCACGGCGCTATTCTTTGCCCTGGTCAATCTGATCAAAGTGCCTGGTTTTTTGTATACCGGCGTCTTGAACGTGCCGCTGTTATTATCGTTCTGGTGGGTGTTTCCGTTCATTCCGGTCGGCATCTGGGGCGCCCGCCGGTTGGTCGTGCGGCTCGATCAGGGCGCCTTTGAATGGATCATCATCGCACTGCTGCTTCTGACCAGCCTGTTATTATTCTGGCAAAGCCGCTAGCAACTTAGGCAAGGACAAGTGAGGCTATGACATCTCCGATTGCACTTCAGCTCTACACCCTGCGCGAGGCCACCGCCCGCGACTTTGCCGGCACCGTGCGCAAAGTGGCGGACATCGGTTACGTTGGAGTGGAAAGCGCTGGTTTCGAGGGCACCACCGTTCCGGCCGCCGCGCAGTTGTTCAAAGATCTGGGCCTGACAGTCTGCGCCGTGCACGGGCCGCTGCCGCTGGGCGACAGCCAGAAGCGGGCCCTGGATTTGATGGATGCGCTGGACTGCCGGCGGCTGGTGATCCCCTCGCAGCCGCGCCCGGAGTTCCAAAGCCTGGACGGCATCCGGCGCGTGTGCGACACGCTCAACGCTGCCAGCGCGGTGGCGCTTGCGCACGGCCTCAGCCTGGGCTACCACAACCACGATTTCGAGTTCGCGCTGCTGGACGGCCGCCTGGCGTACGACCGCCTGGCCGACTGTCTGTCGCCCGAAGTCTTCTTCGAGGTCGATACCTATTGGACCCAGACCGCCGGGGTGGATGCGGCCGCGACCTTGAAGGCGCTGGGCCCGCGCGCGCCGCTGCTGCATTTGAAGGATGGACCGGCTGTGCGCGGCCAGCCAATGCAGGCCCTGGGAGAGGGCGTGATGGATATTCCAGCCCTGATGCAGGCCAGCGCCGGCCAGGCTGAGTGGCTCATCGTTGAGTTGGACGAGTGCGCCACGGATATGCTCACTGCCGTCCAAAAGAGTTACCAGTATCTGGTTTCAAAAGGATTGGGGCGCGGCAACAAGTAAGAGCTGAAGAAAATCCCCAAAAGGGCGGCGTGGAGCGAATCGCTCTCCACGCCGCCCTTTTATTTGGCCACAGGTCAATAGACTTTACCAAATTTCCAGCCAAGCGTGTCAATTATGCCAACTAACATGGCGTAATTTGACTAGATTCGGTCTGCAAGCTAATATTGTCCTTATGGTCAAAGCCGATCGAAAAAAGAGCATAGTCGCGCTGCTGCAGCAGCATGGTTTCAGCTCGACCCAAAATCTAGCCAAGCAGATGGCGGTCAGCCAGACCACGATTTACCGCTATTTGACGGAGTTAGAGGACGAAGGCCTGATCCGTAAGGAATATGGGGGGGTGACCCTGGGCCAAAAACCGGTGGGCATTGACCTGGATTATGGCTCGCGCCGGCTGGACAACGTTACCGAAAAACAAGCCATCGCCGAGCGCGCCATGCCACTGGTGGAGTCGGGCGACACCATCTTTATCGACTCGTCCACCACCTGTGTGGCGTTTGCCCAACGGCTGGGGTTCGCCGATTTGCACGACCTGACCATCATCACCAATTCGGCCCGGATTGTGCTGGCGCTGCGGCACAAGCTTGAGTATCACGTGATCTGCACCGGCGGCGACTACCTGGCGCGCCACGACACCCTGGTCGGTTCCCCGGCGGAAGAATTCATCACCAATCTGACGGCCAACAAGTGCTTTATCTCGGCCATGGGGGTCACAGCGCAAGCCTGCACCGATGCCGACCCCTCCGATGTGCGCATCAAGCGACTGATGCTGGCCCGCGCCCGCACCAAGATCCTGCTGGCCGATCACAGCAAGTTTGGGCGGACGACCACGTTCACCGTCATCACGCCGCCCGAGCTGAATCTGGTGGTGACCGATGCCGGCGTCTCCGCCAGCGTGCTGGCCGACTTCCAGGCCCTAGGACTGACAGTGCTCGTGGCGCCGCTGGCGCGCTAAAGTGAACGGGTAAGCTTGCGGCTAATCCCGAAGCCGTAAGTGCGCGGTACGTGGTACGTGGTGCGTTCGCCATCCACGCACCACACACTACAATTTCGAGAACAATTCAATCCGATATCGGCCGGCGCGGCGTCAATCCCAGCAGCGATTGCGGGCTCTCGAACAACGTGCTGCGCGCGATCGACAGCGCCTCGTCGAAGGTGTACTGCCCGCGCGCCACCCGCGCCGCCAGCGCGCCGGCCAGCAGCTTGCTGACCAACTTGCGCTTGCCAAAGCACCATTCCACACAGTAGGCGTCTGAGAAAAACGCGACCTGCTTGTTGGCGGGCAGCATGTCCAGCCGCTCGTCCATCAATTGCGAGATGGCGCTAGGGAAGAAGGTGTGCCACCAATAACCCGCCAGGCTGAAATTCGGCAGCTCGCGCGCAAAGGTGCACAGGGTCTGGTTGGCGTGCCGGCTGGCCAGCAGGCACTGAAAGCGCAGCCGCGGATGGCGGGCCATCATGTCGCCCAACTGCGCCAGCGTGGTTTGCGACAAGCGCGCGCCCGTCTCGCGCGGCAGCGGCTCGGCGCCCAGGCTGAATTGGAACACCAGCTCGTCGGCGTGCGCCTCCAGGGCGGTCAAGAAAGCCTCGTTCACGTAAGCGGCGTACACGCTGCGCTCGGCCAGCCCGGCTTGGCCGCGCCGCGCCAGCGCCGCTTCCATCTCCACATCGCTCACCGGCCGGTAATCGATATCGGTGGAGAGGTGCGTGGCCATTGACAGCACCTGGCCATAGGGGATGTTGTCCACATAGTGCTGCACGGCGGTGTGCACGTCGGCCAGGCTGCGGATGGTGCGCTCGGTCGGCGGACGCGCTCCGGAGCCGATGGGCGACGGGCTAGACGGCAGCTTGCCCCAGCAGCGCTCCAGCTCATACAGCGCCGTATCGAACTCCCCCCACTGCGTCCGGGTGAAAAACCCCCACTCCAACGCGTACTGCAGCCGCTCATCGTCTTCGCCCAGCCCGCGCCGAGCCAATTCAGTCCCGGTGCGCTGGATGTTGGCGCGGTCGAGCAGCGCGTGCGCCCAGGCGCGGTCGTCGGCTCGCTCGCGAATCAGCCCATCCAGCTTGCGCCAGTTCTGAGCGGTGAGGGGCGCTTCCCAGCCGTACACGTCTTTCAGGATCGCGCGCGCCACCCACCAGATGCTGGTGTTGCGAACGTGCGGCAGATAGGGCAGCGCCTCTTCAATGCGGCGCGCGGCCTCCGCCTCGTCCGGCCAGTTGGGAAATTCGGTCAGCCGCGATCCGCTGGGGCAGCCCGCCCCGTATAAATCGCTGATGACCATGTGATACAGCAGGATATCGTGCAGGCCGCGCGCCGCCAGGCGCCCACCCACCAGGTGCGTGTGGATGTCGATGATCGGCAGCTCGGCCAGGCCGGCTTCCAATTCGCGTTGCGTGTTTTCGAGCGACGTAAGACTCATGCTTCCGCCTGTGTGCTCCCCGTCTTCGCCCGGGGGTTGAGGAATTGTTCCACTTCGGCCTGGGTTGGCGCCCCGGCCTGCCCGCCCGGCCGCGTGGCCTTGAGGGCGGCCGCCGCCGCTGCCAGCCGAACCCGTTCTGTCACCCCCAGGCCGCGCACCAATCCGGCCGCGTACGCGCCGTGAAAAACGTCTCCGCAGCCGGTGGTATCGACCACCGCCACCCGAAAGGCCGGCTGATGCGTCACCTGCCCCAGGTCATCCGCCGCCAGCGTCCAGCAGCCCTGGTCGCCGTTGGTGATCACTACCGCCTGGCGCTGCGGCCCCCACAGCGCGCGTGCGGCCAGCGCCGGCGTTTCCGCGCCGGTCGACTCGCGCGCAAACTCCCACGACAGGATCAGATGGTCGACCAACTGGATGAGTTGGGTCGGCTGCGGGCCCGTGGCCTCGATATCCGCCACGATGGGGATGCCGGCAGCCCGCGCCAGGCGCGCCGCGCGCAGCATGCCCTCTGGCCCGATCGAATCCACAAACAGCACCCGGCTGGACTGGATCACCTCGCGCGGCGGCCAATCCAACCCGGCCCCCACCACGTTATTCAGATCTACAAAGACGTTGCGCGTGCGCCGCGTCTGATCGATGATGATGGTTGCGTACAGCGGCTGGGCCGCCGCTTCGCGCCGCAGGTGAGTCAGATCGATCCGCTCGCGCGCCATCTTCTCAATGGCGTAGTCCGACAGTGGGTCAGTGCCCAGCACGCCGGCATAGGCGCAGGCCGCGCCCAGCCGCGCCGCCGCCACCAGCGCCGTGGCTGTCAGCCCGCCGCAGTGCCGCTCGCGCCGCGCCACCACGATCTTGGCGTCCGCCGGCGGATAGGCGTCCACAAACACCAGGTCGTCCACGGCCACGCCGCCTAACCCCAAGATGTCAATAGGTTCCATCGCGAATCTGCGCTCAACCTTTTAAGCCATTTGGCCCGCGAGAGTATATTCCGATAAACAAACCGCTTGGGCGAAAGCCCAGGCGGCAGAGCCACATTGTAGTAGATATTCGCGCAGAGGAATACCAAATCAAGTTCGTGATCAACGCGC
>JAYTFQ010000319.1:0-9754 GCA_043734225.1 Anaerolineales bacterium
GCGCTGACGCTGGGCCAGACTCTGCCGCCGCGGGCTGTGGTGTTGACGTTTGACGATGGCTATCGCAGCCTGGTGGATTATGCGGCGCCCGCCATGAAGCCGTTTGGCTATACCGGCACGGTCTTCGTCGTTACACAGTTGATGGACGAGAATTTCGCTCAATATCTGACCTGGCCGCAAGCCGAAGCGCTTTACAAGACCGGCTGGAAGATCGAGCCGCACACCAAGACCCACGCCTTGCTGGCCGGCACCGATCGGGCCTATCAACTTTACGAAATGCTGGGCTCCATGCAGACCGTACAGGGCCACATCGGCGTCATGCCGCGCTTTTTTGCCTATCCCTATGGCAAGTGGGATGATACAACCCTGGCGCTGGAGCGGGAGCTTAACCTGTGGGCGGCGGTGACCGAGCTGCCGGGCGCTATTCATGATTTCAACGATCGCTTTGAGCTGCACCGCGTGCGCATAAACGGCACCATCACCCTGGCCGATTTTATCCAGACGATCAAGGCCACCCAGTAACACAGCCACGCGTCCGGGGAGCCATTGCCATGACCGAACCTGAGCACACCTCACGCTTGCCTGGCTTTTACGACCAGTCTCTGCCTGACCGTGGCCGCACTATCGGCGCCTGGGCTGGCCTCAGCGCGGCTGCGTTGGCGGCGCTGGACGGCTCAGGCGGCCTGACCGCCGCTCAGGCCGAACACATGATTGAGAATGTGGTGGGGCTGCACGCCCTGCCGCTGGGGGTGGCGGCCAACTTCGTGGTCAATGGCCGTGAGGTGCTGGTGCCGATGGCCATCGAAGAGCCCTCTGTGGTGGCGGGCGCGTCATTCATGGCCAAACTGGCGCGGGCCGGCGGGGGTTTTGTGGCGCATGTCAGCGCATCTGAGATGATCGGACAGATGCAAATTCTGGGTGTGGCCGATCTGCCCAGTGCCCGGCTGCGGCTATTGGAACGTAAGGCCGAATTGTTGGAGCAGGCCAACCGCCTGGACCCGCTGCTGATTAAGGCCGGCGGCGGCGCCCGCGACCTGGAAGTGCGCCTATTTGAGCAGTCGCCTATTGGGCCGTTTATGGTGGCGCATCTCATTTACGACACGCGCGACGCCATGGGCGCCAATGCGGTCAACACCGCCTGTGAGAATCTCGCGCCGGCCGTCGAGCAAATTACCGGCGGGCGGGTGCATCTGCGTATTTTGTCCAACCTGGCCGACCATCGGCTGGCCCGTGTCCGCTGTGCCATTCCGGTCAGCGTCCTGGCCTTTGGCGAATTCAGCGGCGAGCGCGTGCGCGACGGCATTGTGGAAGCGTATGCCTTCGCCGCGGTCGATCCGTATCGGGCTGCCACGCATAACAAAGGCATCATGAACGGGGTGGACGCGGTGGTCATTGCCACCGGCAACGATTGGCGCGCGATCGAGGCTGGCGCGCATGCCTACGCGGCGCGCGGCGGACGCTACACCTCGCTCAGCACCTGGGGCCGCGATGCCGCCGGGCAATTGGTGGGCACGCTGGAAATGCCGCTGGCGGTGGGAATTGTGGGCGGGGCAACCCGGGTGCATCCCACCGCGCAAGCCGCGCTCAAGGTGATGGGCATTTCCAGCGCGCGCGAATTGGCCGAAATCATCGTCAGTGTGGGCCTGGCCCAGAACCTGGCAGCGCTGCGCGCATTGGCCACCGAGGGCATCCAGCGCGGCCACATGACCCTGCATGCGCGCCAGGTGGCCATTGCCGCTGGCGCGGCCGGCGATTTGATCGAGCAAGTGGCCGGCCGCATGGTGGCCGACAAGCTGGTGCGCATCGATCGGGCGGAGCAGATTCTGGCGGAATTGAATGCGGACGAAGGACGAACGACGAATGACGAATGAACAACCCGGATCGGGCGCGCCTGATTTGAAATGCGCCATTATTATTGGCGGCGGCCCGGCGGGGCTGACGGCGGCGGTGGAATTGGCCCGGCTGAACGTGCCCGTGACGGTTTTGGAGCGCGACCGGCTGGTGGGCGGCATTTCGCGCACCGAGACCTACAAGGGCTATCGCTTCGATATCGGCGGGCACCGCTTCTTTACCAAGATTGGTGAGGTGGAACAGTTCTGGCACGATGTATTGGGGACGGATTTCATCACCCGCCCGCGCATCTCGCGCATCTTCTATCAGGGTAAATTCTACGATTACCCACTTAAGGCCATGAATGCCCTTTCGAACCTGGGCCTGCTGACGGCCATCGGCGCGATGCTCAGCTATGGCCAGTCGCAGCTCTTTCCATACCCGCGCGAAGACACGTTCGAAGAATGGGTGTCGAACCGCTTCGGCAAGAAGTTGTATCGCATCTTCTTCAAAACCTATACGGAAAAAGTGTGGGGCATCCCCTGCTCGGAAATCCGGGCCGAATGGGCCGCGCAGCGCATTCAAGGGCTGTCGCTGCCGGTCGCTGTGTGGAATGCTCTCTTTGGCCCGAGTAATGGCAGGAATGTCGTCAAAACTCTGATTGAGCAATTTGAGTATCCGCGCCACGGGCCGGGCATGATGTGGGAGCGCGCGGCGCAATACGTGGCCGGGCACGGCGGGGAGGTGCGGCTGCAGACCGATGTGGTCAGTCTGCGCCATGCCGGCGGACGGGTGACGGAAGTGGTGACCCGCACCCTGGCGCTCGACGCCGCCGGCAATGGCAACGGCCCGGCCCACACCGAAACCTTGACCGGCGACGCCTTTATCTCCACCATGCCGATCTCGGAATTAATCGCCAAGCTCGACCCGCCAGCGCCGCAGAAGGTGATAGCGGCCTCCCAGGGACTGAGCTATCGCGATTTCATCTCGGTGGTGCTGATCGTCAAGCAGCCCAACCTTTTTCCCGACAACTGGATCTACATTCACGAGCCCAATGTGCGGGTGGGGCGTATCCAGAACTTCAAGAACTGGAGCCCAGAAATGGTGCCCGACCCGCAGATGACGGCCCTGGGGTTGGAATATTTCAGCACCGTGGGCGACGATTTGTGGCAGATGAGCGACGCCGATCTAATTGAGCTTGGCAAGCGAGAAATGGATACGATTGGCCTGGTCAACTCCGCCGACGTAGTCGACGGCACAGTGGTGCGCCAGCTCAAGGCTTACCCCGTCTATAACAGCACCTACGCCGGCTTTCTCGACACGATCAAGACCTATCTGGCCGGCTTTTCCAATCTGCAAACGGTCGGGCGCAACGGGCTGCACAAATATAACAACCAGGACCACTCCATGCTGACTGCTATGCTGGCGGTGCGCAATCTGCAGGGCGAGCGGCACGATGTGTGGAACGTCAACACCGAGCGCTCCTATCATGAAGAAATCCGCATCCCGCATGATGCCCTGTCCACCGACGAAGCCGGGGCGGACACCTGATTAATTCGCGCGGCGCCAGCCCGATTCCCTGCATGCTATAATTTGGTTTGATATGCGAAGGCCTGATCGTGCGTAAGAACGTCCAACTTATTCTGGGGTTGGTCGTTAGCTTAGTGGCATTGGCGTTGGCTTTTCGTGGCGCGGACCTGGGGGCCATTGCTGGCGCGCTGCGAAAGGCCAACTATTTTGTCTTGGCGGTGGGCGTCGGCTTTTACATTCTAGGCCTGCTCTTTCGGGCGCTTAGTTGGCGCGTCATCCTGGGCGGGCGCGTGCCCTACTGGCGCGTGTTTGAGGCCCTCAATGAAGGCTATTTGCTCAATAACCTGCTGCCTTTTCGGCTGGGCGAGTTTGGGCGCGCCTATCTCATCAGCCGGCGCAACAATCTGCCCGCGCTGGAAGCGTTGTCCTCCATCGTAGTCGAGCGGGTCATCGACCTGCTGATGGTGGTGGTGCTGCTGATCAGTTTCTTGCCGCTGATTGTTGGGTTTGATTTGCCGCGGGGCACGCTGGTCACCTCGATTGTGTTAGGTCTTGCGGCCATCGTTGTCTTGATCCTTATCGCCCGCAATCAGACCACGGTGGCGGCCGTGGTGGGCCGGGTCCTGCGCAGGTTGCACCTGCGCCGGCTGGACCCCGACCGCTGGCAAGCGCGCGCTGCTTCATTCCTGGCGGGGCTTTCCGCGCTGCGCGACCCGGGCCGCGCTCTGCAGGCCGCGTTCTGGTCCACCATGGCCTGGGCGGCGGCCGGGTTCGGCTCGTGGTTTATGCTGCGGGCATTTCTGCCCAGCGCCACGCTGACCATGTCATTTGTCACGCTGATGTTGGTCGGCATTGGCGGCGCTGTGCCAGCCGCGCCCAGCTCGGCCGGCGTCTTCGAATTCGTGGTTCTCAATTCCCTGAATTTCTTTGGTGTGGACCACAACATTGCCCTGAGCTTTGGCTTGACGCTGCATGCGGTCGGCTTCCTGTTGGCCATCATCCTCGGCGGTTTGGCCCTGGCTCGTGAAGGTGAGACCCTGGCCCACCTGGCCGGCGCCGCCCAGTCATTATTCTCAGGCGGCCTGCCCGCCAAAAGCCCAGAACCTGCTACTCCTAAGCTCGTCAATCCCGAACCCGTCACGCCTGAACCCGTCATGCCCGAACCCGTCACGCCTGAACCCGTCACGCCTGAACAATGAAAGTCCTGGTCGCAGTCACCTATTACCGGCCGCATGTGTCGGGTCTGACGATCTATGTCGAGCGGCTGGCGCGCAGCCTGGTGGCGCGCGGCCACACGGTAACCGTGCTGGCGGCGCAATACGATCCCAAACTGCCGCGCCGCGAAATGCTGCATGGTGTGGACGTAATCCGGGTCCCCGTAGCGCTCCGGGTGAGCAAGGGCGTCATCATGCCGACCATCGGTTGGGTGGCGACGCAGCTTGTGCCGAAGCACGATGTCATCAGTCTGCATCTGCCGCAGCTCGATGCGACTGGCATCGGGGTGCGTGGGCGCCTGTGGCGCAAACCGGTAGTGGTTACCTATCACTCCGATCTGATCCTGCCGCCCTCACCAGTCAACTGGCTGGCCCAAACCGTCTCTGACCTGGGCAATGATATGGCGGCGCATCTGTCAGATGTGATCCTGGCCTACACCGACGATTTTGCCAAGCACTCGCGCTACTTATCAAAATATCTCGACAAAGTCAAAGTCATCCCGCCGCCGGTCGAGATGCCGGCGCCGGCGCCGGATGCCGTGGCGGCTTTCCGGGCTCAATATCATCTGGCCAACGGCGGTCCGGTGATCGGCATGGCTGGGCGCCTGGCGGCCGAAAAGGGCGTGGAGTATCTACTGGAGGCGCTGCCGCGCATCCAGGCCATTTTCCCAGGCGTGCGCGTCCTGCATGCCGGCCCCAAAGAGGCCATCGGCGAGTCGGCCTACCTCAAACGGCTGGAGCAGGAGATCGCCCCGCTAGGTGACCGATACAGCTACGTCGGCACGCTGAACGCCGAGCAAATGGCGGTCTTTTTTGCCTGTTGCGACGTGCATGTGCTGCCAAGCATCAACAACACCGAAACCTTTGGCCTGGTGCAGATCGAGGCGGCGCTGTGCGGCACGCCCACGGTGGCCAGCGCTCTGCCGGGTGTGCGGGTGCCCACCCAGCTCACGGGCATGGGTCGGACGGCGCCGCCGCGGGATGCGGCGGCCCTGGCCGATGCCATCGTGGAGGTGTTGCAGCACCGCGAGCAATACATCCGGCCGCGCGCGCCGATTGCGGAGATGTTCTCTCCGGCCAAGACGGCGGAACGGTATGAGGTGGTGTTCGCCGACCTTCTCAGGGCCAAACATAAGCCATGACCCAAGACGACTTGCTGTGGCGCAACTTGAAGGAATTGCCAGCGTTTCGTGGCCTGCTGCGGGCGGTGGAAGCGCGTTTTTACCAGGACCTGGCGCTGCCGGAGCCGGTGTTGGATCTCGGGTCGGGCGACGCGCATTTTGCCTCGGTCGCCTTCGACCATCCGCTGACAGTGGGGGTGGACCCGTGGACGCCGCCGCTGCGCGAGGCGGCCCGCCTGCGGCGCGGCGTTTACAAGCTTCTGATTCAGGCTGAGGGCGGCGCGCTGCCTTTCCCCAGCAACTTCTTTGCCAGCGCCATGAGCAATTCGGTGCTGGAGCACATTCCCGTGCTGGAACCCGTTCTGGCCGATGTGGCGCGTGTGCTGCGGCCGGGCGCCCCGTTCATTTTCTGCGTGCCCAGCGACTATTTTCTCAGCTTCCTGTCGATTTCGGGCGCGCTGCACCGGGTGGGTTTGCATGGGCCGGCCGGCGCCTATGAGACGTTCTTCAATCGCATCTCGCGCCACCACCATTGCGACGGGCCGGAAGTCTGGCGCGCGCGGCTGGAGCAGGCGGGCATGCGTTTGGACAAGTACTGGTACTATTTCTCGCCTGCCGCGCTGCACGCGCTGGAGTGGGGCCATTGCTTGGGCCTGCCGGCCGCTGTGGCGCACACCCTGACCGGCCACTGGGTCCTGGCGCCCAACCGCGCTAACCTGGCCCTGACCGAACGCATGCTGCGGCCGTACTATGAAGAGCCGCTGCCCAGCCAGGGCGCCTATCTTTTCTTTATTGCGCGCAAAATATAGCTCACCTGTGTACAATAGCCCTGTCGGGCAAGTCTGCCACGACAACGGCTGAGTCACGCTATGCAGCAAAATCCATCTCTGCTCGATTGGCTTCGTGTCAAGCTTGGACAGCCGCGCAACCAGCGCTTTGTGCGCTTTGGGTTGGCGGTCGTGGCCGCGCTTTGGGGCGCCTTCAGCCTGCTGTTTTTGGGCCAAAAAGGTGTCGGCGGCTACTTTTTCCTGGGGTTAGCCCTCGGCCTGCTGTTTTGGGGCCTGTCGGTGCGGGGCGATGCGGCAGCCGCGCCGGACATGCCCGGGCTGAGCTTCGGCGCCCGCCCGCGGCCCACCACCAACCGCAGCCTGCCAGCCGGGCCGGCTGCCAACTGGGCGGCCACGCGCGAAACCTACATACGACTGTTGGCCGGACTGCGCATGCCCTCGGCGCTCATCCTGACCATGGCCGGCCAGGCCGCGGTGCTGGGCAGTTCGCAGGGCTCACCGCTGGGTGTGCTGCTCATGGCCCTGGGCGTGGCCGCGTTTGGCGCTAATTTGTGGTACGACCACCTGCTGGGCGCTCCACGCGTGCTGGAGGCCGTAGCCGAGTCGCGGCTGAGCTTCCGTTGGTGGCTGATGGGCATTGCCCTGGTGACGGGCGCGTTCGGGTTCTGGGATGCCCGCGACAACACCTTCCGCATCGAAGGTGTGGCGGCCTGGTTCATCAGCGTGGCCGCCTGGATGGCCGGCACCTGGGAATGGCGTACCTCGCCGCTGGAGGCGCTGACCGGTGCCGCGCGCCGCATTTGGAGCGTTCTGCGCGCCTGTTCCATCAATGTCAAGGTGACGCGCGTGGCCGCCCTGGCCGCGTTGGTCCTGCTGATGGGCGCTTATTTTCGTTTCGCCCAGCTCCCATCCATCCCCCCCGAGATGACCTCGGACCACGTCGAAAAGCTGTTCGATGTCAATGATTTGGTCAATGGCAAGCATTGGCTGTACTTCGAGCGCAACACCGGCCGCGAGCCCATCCAGTTCTATTTTGCGGCCTTCCTGGTCAATGTTTTTCACACCGGCATCCAGTATTTGACCCTCAAGATCACTAGCTCGGTGACCGGGTTCTTGATGCTGCCCGTCATTTTTTTACTCGGGCGCGAGATCGAGGACGAACGCTTCGGCCTGCTGGCCATGGCCATGGCCGCGCTCAGTTTTTGGGCCACGGCCATCAGCCGGGTGGGCCTGCGCTTTCCGCTCACCCCAACATTCGTGGCGCCCGTGCTGCTGTTCATGTTTCGCGGCATCCGGCGCCACAGCCGCAACGACTTCCTGTTGGCCGGCTTCTTCCTGGGTGTCGGGTTGTACGGCTACAGTACCATCCGCATCGTTCCGGTGGCCATGGTGGCGGCGCTGATCTGGTTCTTTGCCTGGCCTCAGCCGGCCGTGGCCCGGCGCCAGCTCATCACCAACACCATCCTGATGTTCGCCACCACGTTCATCATTTTCCTGCCGCTGTATCGCTACGCCACTTCGCCCAACAACATTTTTTGGTACCGCTCTCTGACGCGCCTCGGCAGCAGTGAGCAGCCGATCAACGGCAACCCGCTGGTGATCTTCGTCCAGAACAACTGGAACGGCCTGCGCATGTTCAACTTCGTCGGCGACCAGGTGTGGGTGAACACCCTGCCGGGCAAACCGTCGCTCGATATGATTACCGGCGCGCTGTTCCTGTGCGGTGTGATTTACCTATTGATGCGGCTGGTGCTGCGGCGCGACCGGGTGGCGGGCGCCTTGCTGCTGCTGGTGCCGTTCCTCATCCTATCGTCAACGCTCAGCCTGGCCTTCCCGGACGAAAACCCATCGGTGGTCCGGGCCGGGGCTGTCATCCCCGTGATTTTCCTGATCGTGGCCTATCCCATGTGGCTGCTGTGGAAACGCCTTCTCGAAGTTTGGCCGGGCCGGGTGGGGCGCTCCCTGGGCATGGTTAGCCTGGCCGCGCTGGTGGGCGGCGCGGCGCTAATTAACAACAACATGTATTTTGTGCAGTACCCGGCGCAGTA
Source organism: Anaerolineales bacterium (assembly GCA_043734225.1). Lineage (GTDB taxonomy): Bacteria > Chloroflexota > Anaerolineae > Anaerolineales > UBA6663 > JAYTFQ01. Next base: position 8,532 of record JAYTFQ010000319.1, read on the forward strand.
TATTGGCTCAGCCCAGAACGCTTCCGAAATCGGGGCGGTCGTACACGACTTTGCCACCACCTTCGGCTCGTATGATCGGGCATGGATTTGCCTGCACCCCTATTGGGCCGATACACGCGCGGTCGGCATTTACGCCGGTGATGTGGGTTGGGAGCAGGTGATGTCGCCCGCCGACTTTACCAAGCTCCAGGGCAATCCGCGCCCGCTGCTGGTGATCCTCAACCCGCGCGGCAAGGAATGTATTGCCGCCATGCGCGCCGATTTTCCGACCGGCAAGCTGTCGCTGGTCAAATCTGCCCGCGGCGCCGAAAAGGATTTCCTGACCTATTTTGTGCCCGGCACAACGGACCTGAACGAGAACACCCTGAATTATCCCTAGCGCCCCCGAAGGCAATCTGAGATAGCGATGCTTCTGCGAACCGTTGTCGAACTGCATGTCTGACCTTGACCCCACGCCGGCTCCCAGGCCGGACGACGGCGCGCCGTCTGCCGCCTCACACGACGAAGCCTCGGCTCCCGCGCCGCAGCCTGAGCAGGCGGCCGTTTCGCTTCCACAGCACCCGGCCGTGACCGCCGCGGACGCTCCCGCCCCGCGCGACTGGCGCTCTTTCTTACCTTTTTCCCGCGGAGCGGTCATTCAGCCTTCAGCGTTTCCCGGACTTGCCCTAGACCTCTTCCTGATCGCCCTCATCGTCATCGGCGTCTTCTTCCGCTTCAACTGGTCCAACTGGAACCAGGACACTGACCTGCACCCGGACGAGTACGGGCTGACCAGCACCCTGACTCAGTTGCACATTCCCAACACATTGGGTGACTATTTCAACACGCGTATTTCGGGCATGAGCCCGTATCAAAAGTACGACATCGATGGCAACCCCATTGCCCCCAGCAGCGAATTTCCGATGCCCAATAACCGCCTGCCCTGGGGGCAGTGGCCGCTGACTATCATCCGCTTCACAGCCGAAGTCACCGGCCAGACAGATTACCGCGAGTTGCGCCTGTTGGGCCGGCACCTGTCGGCGCTGTTCGACACCTTCAGCCTGCTGCTAATCTTTCTCATCGGATGGGAGTTGTTCAACCGCCGGGTCGGTCTGTTGGCGGCCGCGCTCAGCGCGCTCGCGGTCATGCAGATCCAGCAGTCGCATTTCATGACCGTCGACAATTTCGCCGTGCTGTTCACCATGGCCAGCATGTATTGTGCTGTCAAGGTGGCCAAGGGCAAC
>JAYTFQ010000320.1:0-1940 GCA_043734225.1 Anaerolineales bacterium
GATCCAATTCGGCCCAATTAGCCTTGATTTCCATTGAATGCACCTGCGCCCCATCGCTTATTTGGATATATTTCTGATATATTCGCAATTGACAGCCGAATATATCCCTCCTAAAATGTCGGCTAGCCATGCTCATTGAACCCGCATTTGAGACCGCCGAGTCGGAAGACGACAGCGGACCCGCCTCGCTTAGCCAGCAAGCCTATCAGCGCCTGCGCGACAGGATCGTCACCCTGCAGTTGGCGCCGGGCGCGCTGATCAACGAGGCCGCGCTGATGGACGAGCTGGGCCTGGGCCGGACTCCCATCCGCGAGGCCCTGCAGCGGCTGGCCTATGAGGGCCTGGTGGTGCTGCGCCCCCGGCGCGGCGCGTTTGTGAGCAGCCTGAGCATCGTGGACCTGCAGCAAATCTTTGAGCTGCGCCGCACGATCGAGGGCTATGCCGCCAGCCTGGCCGCCGAGCGCGCCACCCCCGCCGACCTGGCGGCCATGGCAGCGGCGCTCAGCGCGCTGGACACGGCCGGGGAAAGCGCCCCGCCCCAAACCTACATCACGATCGACCGCGCCTTTCATCGCGCCCTGGCGCGCGGCGCGCACAACCAGTTTCTGGAATCAACCCTGAGCCGCATGTACAACCTGAACCTGCGCCTGTGGTACCTGGCGCTGGACCGCATCGGCCCGATGCGCGCAGCCATTGACGAGCACCGGCGCGTGCTGGCCGCCATCCGCCAGCGCGACAGCGCGCAGGCCGAGGCCGCCATGCGCGAGCACATCACGCACTTTCAAAACCGCATCCGCGAACTGCTCTAACGCCGCCGATGCGCGCCGACCCGCAACCGATTTTCAAGGAGACTGATCCATGAGCACCTTGCCCGAACACGCGAACGTCGTGGTGATTGGCGCCGGCATTGTCGGCAACAGCATGGCCTATCACCTGGCGCGGCTGGGCTGGAAAGACATTGTCCAAATTGAAAAAGGCTCTCTGCCCAACCCGGGCGGGTCCACCGGCCACGCCTCTAACTTCATCTTCCTGGTGGACCATTCCAAGGAGATGACCAAATTCACGCTGGACAGCGTGCGCCAATACAAGGAGCTGGGGGTGTTCACCCGCAGCGGCGGCATCGAGGTGGCGCGCACCGCCGAGCGCGAGCAGGAGCTGCGCCGGCGCATGGCCTCCTCCAGGAGCTGGGGCATCGAGTCTGAGCTGATCTCGAACGCCGATATCAAGCGCCTGACTCCGTTTGTGAACACGGACATTCTCAAAGGCGGCTTCTACACGGAGGGCATCGGCGTGGTCGACTCGCTGCGGGCCGGCACGCTCATGCGCGAGGCCGGGCTGGCGCTGGGCGCGCTAAGCGTCTTCCCTAGCACGGAAATCACCGGGCTGGACGTGGCCGGCGGGCGCATCCGCGGCGTGCGCACCAACAAGGGCAATATTCAGGCCGAGGTGGTGGTCATCGCCTGCGGCATCTGGAGCCCGCGCATCGCGCGCATGGCGGGCGCCAGCATCCCGCTGACGCCGGCGGTGCACCAAATGATCAGCGTCGGGCCGGTGCCGCTGGTCGCCGGCACAGTGGGCGAGATCACCTACCCCATCATCCGCGATGTGGACACCAACATGTACGAGCGCCAGCACGGCGGCGACATGGAAGTCGGCTCGTACGCGCACCGCGCCATCCTGTGGGACCCGGATGAGATCCCCTCGATTGAGGCCTCGGCGCTCTCCCCGACCGAGACACCCTTCACCAAGGAAGATTTCGACCCGCAGATGGAGCAGGCCCTGGAATTGATCCCTGATATCCTGGGCGACGAGCGCGTGGGCGTGCGCTATGCCATCAACGGCCTGCTGTCGCTGACGCCGGATGGCTTCCCCTGCCTGGGCGAGACGCCCGAGGTGAAGGGGCTGTGGTCGGTGGCGGCGGTGTGGATCAAGGAAGCGCC
>JAYTFQ010000321.1:0-3310 GCA_043734225.1 Anaerolineales bacterium
CCCTGCCTAAATTAAATTCGGGGTGAGTCATGTTTGCGCCATCCGATTCGGCTCCAATATCCTTGTTCTCGTTGGTCAATCGGAAATAGACCATGGAACTTCGTCAGTTAACCTATTTTGTGGCGGTGGCCCAGAAGCTGAACTTCTCGCGCGCGGCGGATGAGCTGCACGTCACCCAGCCGGGCATCAGCCAGCAGATTCGCGCCTTGGAGACCGAGCTGGGGGTGCAGCTCTTTGACCGCCTGGGGCGGCGCGTCAACCTGACGCGCGCCGGCGAGGCGCTGCTGCCACATGCTTACCAGATCCTGGCGCAAGTGGAAACGGCCCGCAGCGACGTGCGCGACCTGAGCCAGCTCACCCGCGGCAATACCATCCTAGGCGCGCCGCCCACGGTCAGCTCGCACCTGCTGCCCAGCCGGCTGACGCGCTTCCGTCGGCGCTACCCCGGGCTGGACGTCACCCTGCGCGAGGCCGGCACCGAGAACTTGCTGCGCCAGATTGAAGACAGCCAGCTCGACCTGGCCATCGTGGTGAGTGATAACCTGCCTTCGGCGGTGGAGAGCGCGCCAGTCCTTAAGGAGAACTACGTGCTGGCGGTTGGTTTGCTTCACCCACTGAGCCAGCAAAACAGCGTGGCGCTGGCCGACCTGGCCGGCGAAGCTTTTATCTTGTTCCCGGAAGGTTACAAGCTGCGCGAGGTAACCCTGCTGGCCTGCAAGCGCGCCGGCTTCGAGCCCAAGGTGGCGCTGGATGGCGGCGCCATGCAGAGTGCGCTGGAGTTTGTGGCCGCCGGGCTGGGCGTGGCGCTGGTGCCGCAGTTGGCGCTGGAAGGCGTCAAGAACATTCGCGGTCTGGCCATCTCCGACCAGGACCTGCACCGCCAATTGGGCCTGGTGTGGCGGCGCGACCGCCACCTGAGCGCCGCGGCGCGCGCCTTGCGCGATTTTCTGTTGAAGACGGAGAACGGCTGAGACAGTATGCTGGCCACCCGGTCTTATCTGGAGCAGCTCGAAGCCTTTCATCGGCGCGTGCCGAATTTCATTGGGCGCGCGTTACCCGTGAGCGGCTGAGCGCCGCAGCACCACGACGCTGGTGACCGTTACGGCCACGGCCAGCGCCCCCAGCGTCGCCAGGGTCAGCCCGTCCGGCGACAGCAGCGGCTGCCCGCGCAGCGCCTGCCAGGTGAGCAGCAAGATCAACCCCAAGTAGCCCAGGCCGGCGATCCACACCAGCCCCAGCCGCTGGCGGGCGTTCAGCGCGCTCAGCAACAGCCCCAGCAGCGGCAGCACTTGCAAGCCGTGCAGCCCCACAAAGTGCGCCACGCGCAAGTCGCCGCCGGTGGTGCTCCAACCCAGGAAGGGCAAGCCGGCCCCGCCGTCTTCCACGCCCACGCTGTGCGCCCCAAAGTGCGCCGGCGCCTGGCCGGCGGCCATCCCGGCCGCCTGCGCCGGCGAGGGGAGGCTGGTCATCAGAAACGCCACCGCCATGCCCACGGCCGAGAGCAGCACGCCCAACCGCAGCGACCACGCGAACGCTGTGTCATCCAGCTTCTGGCGCAACAGCAGTCCGGCCACAATCAAGTTCATCAGCCACACCACGCCGATAAACCCGGCCATTACACTCCACAGCGCCGCGTCAAAGGGCGTGCTGATATTAAAGTGGCTGGTGGTGCCGCGCACCACCTGGCCCACGATAATCACCAGCTCCACCACCAGGCTTAGACTGCTGGCATAGCCCACCAGGGCCACCAGCCGCCGGTGGCCCTGCACAAAGCCCAGCAGCCAGGCCAGGGTACCGCAGTAAACCGCCGTCGAGATGGCGAATTTCATCGGCTTCACCCAGGCCGGCGCGCCCGTAATCACGCGCGGGTCCATGATTACGCCGGCAATGGCCATCACCAGCAGGGCCACGGCGGCCAGCGCGGTCACCGTCAGCGGCAAGTTGGCGCGCCAAAAGGGCCGACCGACGGGCTGGGCCGGGCTGGCGGCCGAGGCGGGCATGGATGGGGCATTGGTTTGGATGAGCATGTTGGTCTCCTAATGTGCGGATGATGACCAACACATTAGCGCCCCCGCCCTTGGGCGGGAGGTGCCGGAGGTCATGCGCCGGGTCACCCATTTCAGGTGACGCTCATGGTGACGGTCCGTTTGACATCCCGCCGAACCGGCCTAAACTCCCCGCCGTTCATCACCGCCAGCCGCATCCAACCACCCGCCGGGAGGCTCGCCATGTCCACCGTTCCCGCTGCTCCATCCGCCGACCAACCGCCCCACTGGACGCGCTGGCACACCGTCAGTCAATTGCTGATCATTGTGGCGATTGCCGTGGTGGGGGTGGCCGCGCCGGCCTGGCAAATGAACGAGCTGCTCACCTGGCTGATCATCGTGGCCCTGTTCCTGGCGTTCCTGTTCGTGGTGGGGCATGGCATCACCGGCCGCCTGCAGGGCCTGCTCATCGACGAGCGCAATAAGATGAGTCTGTCGCGGCTGCAATTGGTGCTGTGGACGCTGGTGATCCTGTCCGGCCTGCTCACGGTCGCGCTGTCGAATATTGGCCGCGGCGGCGCCATGCCGCTGGCCATCGTCATCCCCACTCAGGTGTGGGTGCTGATGGGCATCAGCACCACCTCGCTGGTCGGCTCGCCCTTGCTGAAGAGCAACAAGATGGCCGCGGGCAAGATCAAGGTGCGCCAAGACTTGAATGATGCCGAGGTGGCCGATCTATTTCGCGGCGAGGAAAATTCCAACTGCAACACGCTCGACCTGGCCAAGGTGCAGATGTTTTTCTTCACGCTGGTGCTGGTGCTGGCCTACGCGGTGCTGTTGGGCAGCCTGTTCGTCCACACCACCGGCCCCATTGCCGGCCTGCCGGATATCGACCCGAGCATGACCACCCTGCTCGGCATCAGTCACGCCGGCTACCTGGCCAACAAGGCCGTGCCGCATCCGGGCGCCCCGCAGCAGGAAAGGGCGCAGGAGCCGGCCGGCTAAAGTGTATTGCGGAAAATGAAAACGGGCCGGCCGCGCAGCGGCTGGCCTGTTTTCATTTTCCGAGTGATTTATTCATATCGAAAGCGCCACACCCCCAGCCCAAAGAACACCACCGCGAACCCCAGCAGCACGCCTGTCTGCGGCAGCACCTCGGCCAGCCCGCCGCCGCGCAGCATCAAGTTGTTCAGGCCCTGCATGGCCCAGGCGGTGGGCAGCAGGTTGGCCGCCGTGCGCGCCGCCTGCGGGAACAGCTCCAGCGGATACCCGCATCCGCCCAGCAGTGCCATGGTCATGCCCAGCGCAATGCTGGCCCCATTGGC
>JAYTFQ010000322.1:0-11650 GCA_043734225.1 Anaerolineales bacterium
CCCCTTTGGATCAGCCCCCGCCCGCGGGCGGCGGGGGCTGATCCAAAGGGGACATTTCTACTTGGGACAACAGGGGGACATTTCTATTTGGGGTTGACACGCCGCTTCCATTCGCTGGACGCCACCCCAACTTTAGCGCACAATTAACCCATGCCAACCTTCTACACGCTCGAAAAGATCCAAAAGCAGCTCATCGACATTCGCGCCGCCCGCTGCCGCGCCGCGCGGCCAATCCCGGCCCTCAAATTCCATCCCGCCGATGACGCGCCCGGCGCCGAGCAGCCCGGCTACGACGACCGCGTCTGGCCCGATATCCGCGTCGGCGACGCCTGGGGCGGCTACGACGTCACCGCCTGGTTTCGCGCCCGCGTGCCGGTGCCGCCCGAATGGCGCGCCCACCAACTGGCGCTGCACTTCCAGGTGGGCCCCAAGGACGGCGGCGAGGGCGCGGCCGAGGCCATGCTCTACCTGGCCGGCCAGCCGCTGCAGGCGCTGGATACCTGGCACGAGGAGGCCTGGCTCTTGCCCGAGCACTTGACGACCAGCGCGCTGGATGTCGCTATCCAGGCCTGGACCGGCGTGTATCACATCCCCGACCGCCGCCGCCTGGCGCTGGCCCAACTGGAATGGATCGACCTGGACGCGCATCGCCTGTCGCACCAGTTGGAGACGCTGCTGCTGGCCGCCAGGGCGCTGGATGCCACCGACATTCATCGCGTGAAGATCGTGGCCGCGCTCAACGCCGCCATCCATTTGGTGGATTTTTCCCAGCCTGGCTCGGATGCCTTCTATGCCTCGCTGCGCGCCGCCGGCGAATACCTGGACGAGCAGTTGCGCGGCTGGCGCCAAATGGGCGAGCTCAAGCCGCGCGTCACCACCCTCGGCCACGCCCACATTGATATGGCCTGGCTGTGGCGCATCCGCCACACCCGCCAGAAGGGCGCGCGCACCTTCGCTACCGTCCTGCGCCTGATGCGCGACTTTCCCGAATACCGCTTCATGCACTCTTCGCCCCAGCTCTACAAGATGGTCCAGCAGGATTACCCCGGCCTGTTCGCCCAGGTGAAGGCGCGCGTGGCCCAGGGCGCCTGGGAAGCCACCGGCGGCATGTGGATCGAGGCCGACACCAACCTCACCAGCGGCGAGTCGCTGGTGCGCCAGTTCCTGTATGGCCAGCGCTATCTGCGCGACGAGCTGGGCGTGCGCGGCGACATTCTATGGCTGCCGGACGTCTTCGGCTATTCAGCCGCGCTGCCGCAGCTCATCGTCAAGAGCGGCATGAAATATTTTCTGACCACCAAGATCAGTTGGAGCCAGTTCAACCGCTTCCCGTATGACACCTTCCGCTGGCGAGGGCTGGACGGCACGGAGGTGCTCACCCATTTCGTCACCACGCCCGACATCGACGAGCGCTTTGCCACCTATAACGGCAAGGTCAGCCCGCACGCCATCAAGGGCGTGTGGGATGGCTATCAGCAGAAGGACGTCAACGACGAGCTGATTAACCTGTATGGCTGGGGCGACGGCGGCGGGGGCCCCACGCGCGAGATGCTCGAAAGCGGGCGCGTTCTGGCCGACCTGCCCGGCCTGCCGCGCGCCGTGCCGGATGTGGCCGAGGCGTTCTTCAAGCGGGTGGATGAGCGCACCGCCGCTCAGCCGCTGCCGGTGTGGGACGGCGAGCTGTATCTGGAATACCATCGCGGCACCTACACCTCACAGGCCGCCATGAAGCGCGCCAACCGCCAGTCGGAGACGCTGTATCACGACCTGGAGTGGCTGGGCGCGCTGGCCGGCCTGCTGGTGCGGCATCCCTTCCCGGCCGCCGGCCTGCGCGAGGCCTGGGAGTCGATGCTGCTCAACCAGTTCCACGACATCCTGCCCGGCTCGTCCATTGCGCCGGTCTACGAGGACGCGCTGGCCGACCATGCCCAGATCCAGGCCACCGGCCGCTCGGCGCTGGCCGGCGCGCGGCAAGCGCTGCTCGGCGGGCTGTCCAGCCGCACCGATAACGTGGTCGTGTTCAACCCATTGGCCTGGGAGCGCGACGAGTTGGTGGCGCTGCCCGCCGGCACCGTGCTGCCTGGCACGCAGCTGGCCATGGATGGCACCCTGTTCCTGGCCCGCGGCCTGCCCGCGCTGGGCTACGCCAGCTACCCGCTGGTGGCGCTGAGCACCGCCGGCCTGGAACCGGTGACGATCACCCCGCGTCACCTTGAAAACAAATTCTATGTCATGGAGCTTAACGAGCGCGGCCAGATCACCCGCCTGTTCGACAAGCGCAATAATCGCGAAGTGCTGCCGCCCGGCGCGCGCGCCAATGTGCTGCAAATTTTTGAAGACCGGCCGCTGAATTTTGAAGCCTGGGATATCGACATCTACTACCAGGAGAAGATGACCGAGGTAAGTGACCTGGTCGAGGCCGTGGTGGAAGAGGCCGGCCCGCTGCGCGGCACGCTGCGCCTCACCTGGAAGCATCAGGCCTCGACGATTACCCAGCGCCTGACGCTCTACGCCCACTCGCCGCGCATCGACTTCCGCACTGAGGTCGATTGGCACGCGCATCAGACGCTACTCAAGGCCGCCTTCCCGGTGGCCGTGCGCGCCACCCGCGCCACCTACGACATCCAGTTCGGCAGCGTCGAGCGCCCCACCCACTGGAACACCAGTTGGGACTGGGCCCGTTTCGAGGTCTGCGGCCACAAGTGGGCCGACCTGTCCGAAGGCGACTACGGCGTGGCGCTGCTCAACGACTGCAAGTATGGCCATGACATCAAGGACAACGTCATGCGCCTGACCCTCATCAAGAGCGGCATCGACCCCGATCCCAACGCCGACCAGGGCCACCACGTCTTCACCTACAGCCTCCTGCCCCACGCCGGCGGCTGGCGCGAAGCCGGCGTGGTCCGCGAAGCCTACGCGCTTAACGATCCGGCGTTTGTTGGGCCGGCGGCTCTCCCTCACCCCGGCCCTCCCCCGTGGTCTGGCGTAGGCCAGACCAGGGAGGGGGCGGATCGGTTGCTCCCCCTTCCCCCAGCGGAGGAAGGGGGCCGGGGGGATGAGGGAGAGCTCTCCGCCCTCCCAACTCGCTTCTCCCTGGCCTCCCTCTCCGCCAGCCACGTCCTGCTGGAGACCGTCAAGCCGTCCGAAGACGGCGAGGCCGTCATCTTCCGCGTCTATGAATATCAGCAGCGCCGCAGCCCGGCCGTCACGCTCACCTTCGGCCGGCCCATCGCCCGCGCGGTGGAATGCAGCCTGATGGAAGACGGCGACACCCCCGTCCAGTCCGACGCCGCCAGCCTGCGCTTCGCCATCGCCCCCTTCGAGATCAAGACCTTCAAGGTCTGGTTCGCATGAGCGACGATTTAATCCTGGCCCTGGACTTCGGCGGCACCAAGCACACCGTGGGCGTCGTCGCCCGCGACCGCAGCGGCCCGTGGGCCATCCAGCGCGTGCCGGCCCCGCCCAACGCCGATGGCCCCGCCGACTGCCGGGTGGTGTTTGAGGCCGCCCACCAGTTGTTAGGCCCTAGCCAGCCGGCCGCCATCGGCGTCAGCTTTGGCGGCCCGGCCGATTACACCACCGGCACCGTGCGCCTGTCGCACCACGTGCCCGGCTGGGAGAACATGCCGCTGCAGGCCATGCTCGAACAAGAGTTCCGCGCCCCGGCCCGCATCGACAACGATGCCAACGTGGCCGCGCTGGGCGAGTTTCGCTTTGGCGCCGGCCAGGGCGCCAGCAGCCTGATGTACATCACCGTCAGCACCGGGGTAGGGGGCGGCTGGATCCTCAACGGCGACATCTGGCGCGGGCAGGACGGCATGGCTGGCGAGCTGGGCCACGTGGTGGTGGACCCGGCCGGCCCGGTGTGCCTGTGCGGCAAGCGCGGCTGCGTGGAGCGGCTGGCCTCCGGCCCCTACCTGGCCCAGCACGCCCGCGAGCTGCTGGCCGCCGACCCGGCCAGCGGCGCCGCCCTGCGCGCATTGGTCAATGGCGATATCACCCAGGTGGACGCGCGCCTGGTGGCCCAGGCCGCCGCCCAGGGCGACGCGCTGGCCCAACAAGTGCTCAGCGAGGCCGCGCATGCGTTGGGCGTGGGCATCGGCAACACCGCCAACTTGATTAACCCCAGCCGCTTCGTCATCGGCGGCGGCGTCACCAAGTCCGGCGACGCCTGGTGGCAGGCCGTGCGCCGGGCCGCCCGCGCCACCGCCCTGCCGGAAGTGCTCTTCGACCTCGTCCCCGCCGGCCTGGGCGACGACGCCCCGCTGTGGGGGGCGGTGGCCCTGGCGCCGACCTAATACACAGTTACAAAGAAATCGATGGACCGTTGCCCCGATTCACGCGTGGCGCCGTGCGCCTCGCCTTCGGCGTAATCAGTCAGACATTCATATCCAAGCGAGCTTGCTGTCCCCCTGAGCGCGAATGTACTCGCTTCATAATATGAGCTCGGTGGCGCGCGAAGGGCCTCCCGGCTGGACCAAAATGCAGCATGTCACGGGCAGCGCGAATGCGCCGCACTCGAACTGTCGCTACGGCAATATTAGCCGCTCGCCCTCACCCCGGCCCTCTCCCGCTGGGAGAAGGAGAAAGGCCCTTTTTTGTGGGCAGTCACTATCGTTTCTGAGCAGCGCGAATGTAGTCACTTAATTACACGAGCACGGTCGCGCGACACGCAGCGCTCCTTCATTCCTTCTCCACCGGATACTGAATTTCAGTCGCCGCCTCGCTCTGGTTACCCGGGTCAGGCCGAATGTAAATCTCCCGGTACGGCCCCACGATCCGGTAGCCGTTGCCATCGATCCAGGTCAACAGCGCCGCGCGCATCTGCGGCAGGTTTTCCAGGTGGCCGTGTCGCTTTACCCTGCAACCGCCGCGGCCTGCGCCGCCTGCGCCTTCAGCGCCACCAACATGCTAACAAGATAGGCAAGCCGCTTAATCATTTGCATAGTCGGACTCCAATTCGAACTGTGCCATCAATTTACTCCCGACCGCCAAGCCCGTTAAACAACTTCCGAAAATAAGATACGCGGCGAGCTATGCTCGCCGCGTATCTTATTTTCGGTTTTATCTTCTCTGCCCATCCGCCTATAATGGTCTTAACCCCAATGTGACCGCCCCAAGGACCGCCCATGACCGCCTACCACCTCAGCGAACAACAACAAGCCTTCTACCATGCCAACGGCTACCTCATCGGCCTGCCGCCCGTCTACACCCCCGCCGAAATGCAGGCCATCAACGCCGATCTGCCCAGCCTGTTGGCACTGCTGCGGCCGGACGAAACCGCCAAAGACATCCGCGAGTGGCACGAGACCAGCACCTACCTGTACGACATTTGCATGAACCCCAAGATCCTGGACCTGGCCGAGAGCATCCTCGGCCCCAACTTCTACCTGTGGGCCAGCAGCTTCTTCATCAAGGAGCCGCACACCACCGCCACCGTCGGCTGGCACCAGGACGCCTACTACTGGCCGATGAAGCCGCAGCACACCGTCACCGTCTGGCTGGCCTTTGATGATGTGGACGAAGAGAACGGCGCCATGCGCCTCATCCCCGGCTCGCACCGCGCCGGGCTGCTCAAGCACGGCCGCAGCCAGCACTCGGATTCCATCCTCACCCTGGAGCTGGAGCACGGCGCCTTCGACGAGGCCAGCGCCGTGCCGTTCAAGCTCAAGGCCGGCGAAGTCAGCCTGCACGACGACCGCGCCGCCCACGGCTCGCCCGCCAACCCCTCCGCCCGCCGCCGCGCCGGCCTCACCCTGCGCTACTCCGGCACCGAAGTCAAAAACGATCTGGGCGTCAACCCCAACTTCAAGGCCTACCTCTGCCGCGGCGTGGACGCCTATCACCACAACCCCGTTGGCGTCCCGCCCACCCAGCGCTTCGCCCGCCCCACCTTCCGCGCCGTCAGCGTCGAAGAAGTCGGCCCGGAGGCCGAAGCGGTGCACACCAAGAACAGCATGTAACTCGCGGCGTGCCTCGCCGTTCCAAAGAACCCGAGCCGCGCCGCGTGGAATTCGCGGCTGTGTGGCCGGCGGTGTGGGGCGGGCCGCGGCCGGTCGTTCACGCAAAGCGCAGAGCCAACCGAATGTATTCGGTTGGCTCTGCGTGGACGACCGGCCGCAGGCCACCAGTAAGGAAAGGGGGGCCGAGGGGATTAGTTCCGCCCGCTCCTGACCAGCTCAATAATCGCCCCCGCCACGCGCGCCAGCGGCAGCACCTGGTCCACCGCGTCCAGCTCGGCTGCCGCGCGCGGCATGCCATACACCACCGAGCTGGCCTCGTCCTGTGCCAGCGTGGTCCCGCCCGCGTCGTGAATGGCCTTCAGCCCCAGGGCGCCGTCCTCGCCCATCCCGGTCAACAGCACCCCCACCGTCTCAGCCCCATACACCCGGGCCGCCGACTCAAACAAGACCGTCGCCGAGGGCCGCACGTGGCTCACCGGCGGCGCCTGGCTGCTGCGCACCACCCCGCGCCCCCCCAGCACCAGGTGCCGGTCTTCGGGCGCAAAGTACACCTGCCCCGGCACAATCAGCTCGCCCTCTTCCGCCACTTTCAACGGCAGCGCGCTGCTCGTTTGCAGCCAGCTTACCAGTCCCGGCAAGAACCCGATGGTAATGTGCTGCACCATCAGCAGCGGCAGGGGAAAGTCCGCCGGCAGGTCCTTCAGCAGGGTGGCCAGCGCCGTCGGCCCGCCAGTGGAGGCGCCCACCACCACCAGCGCCGCCCGCCGCCCCAGCATCCCCGTTTTCAGCCGGCCCGTCATGGCCAGGTTGGCGCCTTCAATGGCGCGCCCCGCGCCCGGCCCCGGCTCGCTGCTCATCAGCGTGGCAGTCGCCGGGCGGGCGCGCCGCCGCACCAACTTTACCTCCGCCATCAGCCGCACGGTGGTCACCAGCCGCTCGCGCAGCGCATCAAAATTCTCGGCGCCAAACCCCGTGGGCTTCTCCAGCACCTCCAGCGCCCCGGCCGCCATGGCGCTGAACGTGATCGGCAGCGCCGCCGAATCGAGGCTGGCGCTGATCACCACAATCGGCGTGGGCGCCTGTTCCATGATCCGCCGCGTGGCCTCCAACCCGTCCAGCCGCGGCATGCGGATGTCCATCGTAATCAGGTCTGGCCGCAGCTCCAGCGCGCGCGCCACCCCTTCCAGCCCGTCATTGGCCGTGCCCACCACGGCAATGTTCGGGTCGGATTCCAGTAGCCTGGTGATCAGCAAACGCGCGGTGGGCGAATCGTCGACCACCAGCACCCGGATCATAGCTCGGCCCGGTTGCGCCCGGCGGCTTTGGCGCGATACAGGGCCCGGTCGGCGGCTTTCAGCAGCTCGGCCACGCTGGCCGCCTCCGCCTCGGGCCAGTTGGCCACGCCCAGGCTCACGGTCAGTGCCGGCGGCGGTGTCAGCTCGGAGGGAATGACAATGCTCCGGCAGCGCGCGCTCAGCCGGCCGGCCACCTCCAGCGCCCCGCCTTGCGGCGTCTCAGGCAGGATCAGCATAAACTCGTCGCCGCCCAGCCGCCCGGTGGTGTCCACGTTGCGCACCGAAAGGCTGATGGCGCGCGCGATCGCCACCAGCGCCAGGTCGCCGGTGGGGTGGCCATGCCGGTCGTTCACCTGCTTGAGGAAATCCAGATCCAGCAGCACCAGCGACAGTGGCCGTTTGTAGCGCTGGCTGCGGCTCCATTCCGTCTCCAGCCGCGTCATCAGCGTGCGCCGGTTCAGCAGGCCGGTCAGCTCGTCCAGCATGGCCAGTTCTTCCATCTGGCGATATAGCCGCGAGTTGACCACCGCCACGCCCACCAAGTCCGCCAGGGTTTGCAGCACCAGCCCATCGTTGCTGCCGAAGGCCAGGTCGGTCGTGCTGGCAATTTCCAGCACGCCGCTCACCGTCCCAGCCGCACGCAGCGGCGCGGCCGCCGCCGCGCGCGCCTCCGGCAGAAATGGGTGCGGCAGGCCGCGCGCCGTGATCGGCGCCACCAACCGCTGATGGCGGGCGCTGGTGGCCGCCAGGCTGTCCCCGTGCAGCGCCAGGCGCGGCGGCGCCTCCATCAGCGCCGCGGCCGTCGGGCCGGCCGCCGCCGCCAGCACCAGCACTTGCTGCTCCTGGTCCAGCAGGTACAGGTGCACATACGGATAGCCGAAGTTTTCCTGGATCAGCGTCACCACGCTCGGCAGCAGCGCCTCGCGGTCCAGGATGCTGGCCAGTTGGCCGCCCACCTGGTTCACCGATAGTAGCAGCCGTGCCAGCCGCCCCAACTCGCGCTGGGTCTGCTTGGTGCGCAAGCAGGCCCGCACGCGCGCCACCAGCTCGCCGTCTTCCACCGGCTTGCGCAGATAGTCGTCCGCGCCTTCCTCCAGCCCGGTGACAATATCGGCCACGTCGCGGAACACGCCCGTCAAAAAGATGATCGGGATGCCGGAGAGTGTTGGGTCGGCTTTCAGCCGCTTGGCCACCTCGCGCCCGCTCAGGTCGGGCAAATACAAATCCAGCAGCAGCAGGTCAGGCTGCTGCGCGGCCGCCGCCGCCAGCGCCACCGTGCCTCGGTCGCACACCTGCACCTCAAACCCGGCGGCTTGCAGCACCAGCCGGGTCCGCTGGGCCTGGGTGGCGCTGTCTTCAACCAGCAGGATCCGTTCGCGCGTCGCTGGTTTGGGCGTTTGCGTCATCACCTCGTCATCCTAGATCAGCTGCCGTATCGTGCTCAGCAGCACGTCCTGGTCGAAACTTCCCTTAACGATATATGCATCCGCCCCGGCCCAAATGCCGCGCTCGCGGTCCTCGCGCGAGTCCAGCGAGGTCACAAGCACAATCGGCAGGCGCTTCAGCGTTTCGTGCCCGCGCACCTTTTCGGTCAGCTCAAACCCGTCCAGGCGCGGCATGTTCACGTCCGATACCAGCAGCCGGCACGGCTCGCTCTGCAAAATCGTCCAGGCTTCCTGGCCGTCCGCCGCCACGCGCACCGTGTACCCGGCCGCTTCCAGGATATTCTTTTCCAGCGTGCGCGTGGTGATCGAATCGTCCGCCACCAGGATCATCACGGCTTCCGCCGGCGCCCCGGCCGCGCTCTCGGCCGCGCTCTCGGCCGCGCCCGCGCTCGGGCTGGCGCCCTTACCCCCCCGCAGCAGGTCGGCCGCGTTCAAGATCAGCGCCACCTCGCCGCTGCCCAGGATGGCGGCGCCCGAAACGTGCCGCACGCGCTCGAACGGCCGCGGCAGGCTCTTCACCACCACCTCCTGCGCCGCGCCCAGCGTATCCACCAGGAACGCCGCCCGCCGTTCGGCCGAGCCCACCACCACTGCCGGCCGCCGCGCGCCGGCGCGCGCCGGCGCGGCCGGCCCGGGCGCCAGGTTCAGCACGTCCGACAGCTGCAGCAGGGCGATTGGCCGCCCATCCACCCGGATGGCTTCGCCCGCCTCGGCGTGCCCGATCTCGTCGGCGCCCACGCGCACCACGCGCACCACGCTGCTCAGCGGCAGGCCAAAGGTTTGCCCGCCGGCCTGCGCCATCAGGCACAGTGTGGTGGCCACCGTCAGCGGCAGGCTGAAGGCAAATCGCGTCCCGCGCCCAGGCACGCTGTTCACCTCGATCCAGCCGTTCATGCGCTCGATGTTTTCGCGCACCACATCCAGCCCCACCCCGCGCCCGGAGATGGCGGTGATGGTGGCGCTGGTAGACAGGCCCGAACGGAAGATCAGCCACAGCGCTTCGTGATCCGACATGGCCGCCGCGGCCTCGGCCGTCACCAGCCCGCGCGCCACCGCCCCGGCCTTCACCGCGCTCACGTCAATGCCGCCCCCGTCGTCCGCCAGCTCCAGGCGCAGGCTGTCGCCGTGCTGGGCGGCGCTCAGCGTCAGTTTGCCGGTCGCCGGTTTGCCGGCGGCCAGGCGCGCCGCGCGCTTCTCCAGCCCATGGTCCAGCGAGTTGCGCACCAGGTGCGACAGCGGATCCTTAATCTGTTCCAGCATCGCCCGGTCCACTTCAGTCTCGCCGCCGCTGATCTCCAGGTCCACGTCCTTGTTCAGTTGGCGCGCCAGGTCGCGCACCACCCGCGGAAACGTGTCCAGCACGGTGGCGATGGGCACCAGCCGCGTGCGCCGCACCCCGTCTTGCAAGTCGGCCATCAGTTGCGCCAGGTGCCGGCCGTCGGCTTCAAATTGGCGGCGCAGGTCGCTCAGACGCCCGCGCAGCTCGCGCACCCGGACGTCGTTGGTCTCCACGAAATCGAGAATCGCGCCCACCTCGGCCAGCCGCCGGCGCGCGTCCGTTTCGTCCGCGGCCGAAACGCCGGCCTCGGCCTGCGTTTTGGCCTCGGCCAGGCGTTTGGCGGCGGCCTCCAGGCCGTCCCCAGCCGCCTCCCGGCTTTCCGCCTCGGCGCTGTCCAGCCGCAGCCGGCGCGTGTGTTGGCGCACCGCCCGTGACAGCGCTTCCAGGCTCTCCGCGCTGCTCAGCAGGCTGTGCAGCTCGGTCTGCCGCAGCTCGGCCGACAGCCGCGCGGCTTGCAGCTCGCCCACCACCTCCATCAATGCGTCCAGCTTGCTGGTCGAAAGCCGCACCGTGGTTTCCACCGGCCGCGCGCGTGCCGGCTCTGAGGCCGCGACCGGCGTGACCGCTGCGGCCAATGCGGCGGCCGGCACGACCAATGCGACCGGAGCGGCCGGCGGTGGGGCCGGCGCCGGCGACGCCTCCTCCATAGGCTCGGCCGCCTCGGTCGTCGCCACGCTGCTCTCGCCGCCGGCAGGCTCGGTCGCCATCATCGCTGTCTGGGCCGCCTCGGTCGTCGCCACGCTGCTCTCCCCGCCGCCAGGCTCAGTCGCCATCATCGCTGTCTGGGCCGCCTCGGTCGTCGCCACGCTGCTCTCGTCGCCGGCAGGCTCGGTCGCCATCATCGCTGTCCGGGCCGCCTCGGCTGGCTGGGCGGGGCTGCTCTCGCTCGGGGCGGCTGTCTCAAGTGCTTCCGGCGTGGGCGCCTGCCATGCGCGTGGCCTGTCCTCCGCGGGCGGCGCGGCCGCGACCGGCCGCGCCGATTTTTGCATCCGCTGCGCCAGGCTGCCTTTCGGCGCCCGTGCCGGCGCTGGGGCCGGCGGGGCGCCAGCCGAGTGGGCGGCCTCCAGCCGCGCGCACAGCGCCGCCACATCCACTGACGGCGCCGCGTCCGCTGGCCCGGATGGGTTCGGCTGCACCAACACGCCCAGCGCGTCCAGCGCCTGGTAGATCAGATCGAACAGCGCCGGGCTAGCCGCCAGCTCGCCATCGCGCAGGCGGGCGAAGAGCGTCTCCAAATGGTGGCTCACCTCGCCGGCCGCCCCCAGGTTCACCGCGCGCGCCGCGCCCTTCAGGCTGTGCGCCGCCCGGAAAATCTCCGCCAGCAGCTCAGCCGATTTCTCGGCCCCCGGGCCTTTCTCCAGCGCCAGCAGGTCGCGCGTGAGTGTTTGGAGATGCTCTTCAGCCTCCACCGCAAACGTGGCCAACAACTCGCGCAAAAGTTCGTCGCTAAATTCCATTTAGATCTTGTACCGCTCCGCGCCGGTCTGCAGTTGCCGCGCCAGCGTATTTAGCCCCTCGGCCGCGGCCTGCGACTGCCTGGCCCCGGCCACAAATTGGGTGGTGCCCTGGCTGATCTCGCGCATGGCCTGCGCGATCTGGTCCATGCCG
>JAYTFQ010000323.1:0-2880 GCA_043734225.1 Anaerolineales bacterium
ACCCCGTTTTGCCGGGAATTTTCGTCAACCTAGAATGAAAGGCCCGGTGTTCACTGGGCCTTTCATTCTAGGCGGGCTGTCGATGTATGTCCGAGCGGATACAGTCCCGGGATGGCAATGGGCAGTTGCCCGGGGCAGGGAGCTTGGCCAAATAGCGCCGCGGCCAGCGCATTGAGGGCAGGCTCCAGGATGCTATAGGTGCACAGATAGGTGGGCGCGCTGGGATAGGCAGCCAGGTCGCCGGGCATGCGCAGCGCGGCGGCGACGACCGGCAGGCCGCGCGCCAGAAGAGTGTTGACCAGCGTGGCCTGGCCGGCATAGGCCGTGGCGTTGATCGTGCCCACCACGATCAGGTCATAACCGCTCATCTGCTCGGCCAGGGCGCTGATCTCGCCGTCGCCGGGGTCAAGCGGCACAATGAATTCGTCCACCGCCGAGTGATGGCGCCGCAGCGCGGCTGCCAGCGCGGGGTGAATGTAGGATGACGTGTCGGCTGGAGTCAGGTCGGCTGGGCGGGGGACAATGGCGGCCAGGCGCGCCTCAGCGGGCAGGCGCAGCGGCAGCCGGTGGGCGTCGTCGCGCACCAGGGTCAGCGCCTGCGCGGCCACTTCGCGCGCCAGCGCCTGGTGCGCGGCGCAGTTCACCACGTCCAACTCCGGCTGGGGCTGAGCGCTCAGCCAGCGCTTAAGCGCCAGCACGCGCCTGGCTGACGCGAATTGGTCATCCGCGGCCAGCAGCGCGCGCTGGGCGGCCTGCACCAGCCCGGCATACACCGCCTCCGTCTCCGCGCTGTCGTTCTGAAGCAGCAGCAAGTCCACGCCCGCGGCGGCGGCGGCGATGGCGTCAATGGCCAGGCCGGCGCCCTGGCGCATGGCTTGCATATTCATGGCATCGCTGATAACCACCCCCTCAAATCCCAGATCGCGGCGCAGCAGGCCCCGGACGATGGCCGGGGAGAGCGTGGCCGGCAATTCCAGGCCGCCGCTCAGCGCGGGCACCGCGATATGGGCCGTCATCATCAGCCTGGCCCCGGCGCCGATGGCCGCCCGAAACGGCCGCAACTGCACGGCCTCAAAGTTCTGCGGTTCATAAGCCAGCACCGGCGTGCCGTAGTGGCTGTCGTGGATCGTGTCGCCATGGCCGGGGAAATGCTTCGGCGTGGCCGCGACGCCGGCGCTTTGCAGGCCGTGGATCATTGCGGCGCTGAGCTCGGCCACGCCGGCCGGGTCGGCGCCAAACGAGCGCGTGCCCACCACCGGGTTACCGGCATTCTGGGCCACATCGCACACCGGCGCATAGTTGACGTTGATACCCATGGCGGCCAGCTCGCGGCCAATCGCCTGGCCGGTGCGGCGCGCCAGCTCGGCCGAGCGTGTGGCGCCCAGCGCCAGGTTGCCGGGGAACAGGGTGGTGCCGGCCAGCGCCAGCAGCGTGCCGCCTTCCTGGTCGGCGGCAATCACCAGCGGCGGCTGGCCGGCGTCCGCGGCGGCCCGCTGTAAGGCCGCTGTCAGCAGCCGCACCTGGGCCGGGTTGGCCACGTTGCGATGCCGGAAGATGGTGACGCCACCCACGTGCTGTCGCTGCAAGACGGCCAGCAGGTCAGGCGGGGGGGCCTCTCCGTCAAAGCTTAACATCAGCTTTTGACCGAGGGCTTGTGGCAGGGTCAGAGACATGGTGTTAGCTTTTTAGCCCTTGACCGCGCCAGTGAGCCCGCGCACAAACTGGCGCTGCAAGGTGATGAAGACAATCAAGATGGGGATGATGGTCATGACCACGCCGGCCGCAATGGCGCGCGTATCCGAGGAGAAGGCGCCCTGCAGCGCCACCAGCCCTACCGGCAGGGTCATGTTGGTGCGCGTTTTCAACATCAGCGATGGCCAGAAAAAGTCGTTCCAGGAATTGACAAAGGTGAAGATGGCGGCGGTGGCCAGCGACGGCCGCGCCACCGGCAGGATGATGTTCCACCAAATGCGCAGCTCGCTGGCGCCGTCAATGCGCGCCGCGTCGAGCAGGTCGTCCGGCACGGTTCTAAACGCTTGCCGCAGCAAGAAAATGTTGAAGACTGTGGCCAGGCTGGGGAAGATCAGCGCGAACAACGAGTCGTAATAATGGAAGACCGTGACCGCCAGCACGAAGCTGGGGATGGTCGTCAACTGCGGTGGGACAACAAAGGTTGCCAGCAGCAGGAAAAAGATCGCGTCGCGCCCGCGGAATTTCATCTTGGCGAACGGATAGGCTGCCAGCGAAGTGAACAGCAGATTCAAGACCACGGTCACGACCGCCACCACGATGCTGTTGACGAAGAAATTCGCCATCGGCAGCAGCTTCCAGACGCGCACATAATTCTGCAGCGTCGGATCATGCGGGAAGAACTGGGGCGGCACGGAATAGATGGCGTCGGTTGGCCCTTTGAGCGACGTCAACAGCACCCAGGCAAAGGGCAGAATGGTGATGGCGGCGATCAGGCACAACACCGCGTACCAGAAGATGGCCTCCAGCGAATTCTTGCGCAGGCGACCGCGGGCAGCGGAGACGGGCCGGGGCAGCGGGTTGGCCTGGGCGCTCATTCGGCCTCCGTGCCGCGTTCGAGGAAGCGGATGTTGAAGACCGAAAAGACCAGGGTGATGGCCAAGAGCGCCATGGCAATGGCCGAGGCGTAGCCGGCGTGCGCCTGCGGCCCAAATGCCACACGCCACAGGTAAAAGACCATCGTCACGCCGCTGTCCAGGATGCCGCCCAACCCGCCAAACAGCACCAGAACTTCGTTGAACACTTCCAGGGCAGCCAGGCAGGAAATCACCGCCACAAAGGTAATCTGCGGCCGCAGGCCCGGAAAGCTGACGTTCCAATGCTTTTGCCAGGCGTTGGCGCCATCGATTT
>JAYTFQ010000324.1:0-6892 GCA_043734225.1 Anaerolineales bacterium
GTGACGGCATAGCGCACGCCGAAGCGCGCCCCGTTTTCCACCGACAGCCAGGCCTGCAAGATGCGGGCAAACTCGATGATGCCGAACAGCACCAGCAGCAGCACCGGCAAGATGAGCGCGAACTCGACCAACCCCTGGCCGAGCCGGCGCTCCGGGTTTTTGGGAGGCCGGCTGGAAACGTGGCGAGGCGCGGAAGCGATCATTGTGTGATCCGGGTAAAGATTCGCGAGGCAATGCTTTGAAACACCGCGCTCAAGCCGGTTCCGGTCTGCGAGAAGAAGTAATTGCCGCAGTTGTAGCTTAAGTTACCCGCCGTGAGCGTGGGCGCATTGGCGGGATTGGCAGCGTCAAAAATCAATTTAGGCGGCGCCACCCCCTGGCAGCCATCCGGTCCAGCCGTGGGGTCCGGATTGCCATCAGCGCCCACGTTGGAGATATAGCGCAGCAGATAGTCACCGGCGTCGTAGCCGGCGCGCGTGTCTGTCGGATTCACCCGAATTTCAGGGTTGGTGGACTGGTTACAGGGCACGTTAGTGCCGTCGGTGCAAACGCCGCCACCGGATGAGTTGTTCACCACCAGCTGGCCCAAACCGATCGAATAAATCAGGGCGCCCTGCCCGCCCTTGTTCGATGAATAATCCAGCGAATCTCGACAATATTTCGCGGCCTGCGCCAATTTCGCCGGGCAAGCCACGAAATCCGCCTGGTCGCGGGCGTAGTCGTCGGCGTCATAGTTGGCGATATTGAACGTGCTTTGCGGGTTGTACGGGACCGTGTGCGAAGTATCAATTCCGCTGGTGACATACACCTGCGGGTTCAGCTCGGTGTGCCGGGTCGTCTTGTCCCAATCACGGCAAAACGGGTCAAAGTGGGCCGGATCATTGGTCAGGTCGCGCCAGGTGGCGGGCGGGCAGGCGCTGTTGGCCTTGCCGCCGCCGGCCACCGAGGCGTTGGCGCCGCCATCCGTCAGCAAGATGACGACCCAGACAGATTCCTGGCGAATGGGCGCCTTGCCAAATTCGTTGCCGGCGAACTGCAGTCCGCCGCCGGTGCTGGTATTGGTGCAGCCGGATGGATCCGCCGACAAGTCGGAGCCGGTGGCATCCGCCGCATAGTGGGTCCAGTTACAGCCGGCAGCCGGCGGATCGCGGGGATCCGAAACTTTCAGCGCCTTGATGGCGCTTTCCCATTGCGCCTCGGTCAGACTGTTGTTAAGCGGCTGGATTAGCGTCGGGCTCTGATCGAAGGTGACAATGGCCAGGCGGTCATACGGCCAATATAGGTGATGGACGAACTCGACTGCTGCTTTTTTGACCTGGTCAAAAGGCAGACAATAACCGGTGTACGTCGGATCCGGATTTTGGAGCAGCGGGTCTTCATTGCAGCCGTTGTTAAAGTCGTAAGCGTTGGTGGCGCCATCGAGCTTGCCGTTCGGGTACCAATACCCGGATGGATTGCTCTTACTCACGTCAAACGTCATCGAATTCGAGGTGTCAATCACCAGCACCACGTCCACCGAGGCGGTCTCGGAGGTGGCGTCGGCGGTGATTTGCGTGCTGGGGATTCCGATGATGGCCAGGAAGGCGAAGGTGACCTTGGTGGTCGCCTTGACCTTGACCAGTTTTTTGTGCGGCGCCCCATTGGCTGGGCATAGCGCGCTGTCATTGTGCGAGTCGGCCGCGATGGGCGGCGTGGCGCTGGGGTCGCCCGGCGAGCAGATGGTGAGGACCAGCGTGGTGGGGTCCACCCCGTTCATATGCACCACTTCGGCGGCTGTCACCTGCAAGCGGTTGCTGTCGCTGCCGACCCGGAACTGCGTGGCGGCGGCCAGCGCGGCCGCGTCCACCGCGCGGCGCAGGTGGCCCTCGCCGATGAACAGGATGCCCGAGTCAACCGTCAGGCCGACGAAGGCCAGCAGGCCGACCATGGCCATGGCGATGATGATCAGCGCCTGCCCGCGCTCGGCCCGGGTGGCCGGGCGCGCCTGGCCGGCGGCACCAGCCTGGCCGAGGGGGCGTCGGCGCGAAATTTTGGAACGCAGTTGCCGCAGATTTATTTTCACAGCTTTACCGTCAGTTCATTAGAAATACTAATTGCAAGATGCGCCGTTGGTCCCAACTGACACGCCACTGGCGGTGGTGGTCGGGTTGCCAACGGTATCGGTGGCCACTACTGTCCAGCTCATGGTGTTGCCGTTGGTGATGTGTATCAGGCCGGTCGTGGCCGACCAGGTGTTGCCTGATACCAAACCCATGGCGGCGGATCCGCTGCTGGCGGGCGCGGTGATGGTCCAGTTGACCCGGGCCGAAGCCACGCCGGACGCATCGGTAATGGTTGCGCTGAGCGTTGTTGAGCAGCCCGAGCCATTGGTAATTGGGTTCGGACTGGCGCTGAAGCCGCTAATCGAAGGGCCGGTAATATCTATCGCCGTCGGAGTCGGCGTCATCGTCCGCGTGAGCGTCGCGGTCGGGGTGTTGCTCGGCGCCGGGGTCAAGGTTGCCGTGGGCGTCGGCGTCACGGTCGGCGTCGGCGTCACCGTCGGTGTAGATGTGGAACTGGGCACCGGCGTCACAGTCGGCGACGGCGTCTTGGTGGGTGTGAATGTCGGCGTGGCCGTGTTGGCCGAGGTAGACGTGGGCGTAGCCGTGTTGGCGGAGGTTGGCGTAGGCGTCGCGGTATTGGCCGGAGTGGTCGGCGTGCTGCTGAACACACTGGTCGGGACGCTGCCGCGCACAACCGTCACCGAACCGGAGTCGCACACGCTGCCGCCGTTGGTGTTATCCCAGAAGGCCTTGACCGTGTACGACTGCGCGCCGGTCACCAGGAAGTTGAAGGTCACCAGCAAGGTTTTGACGTTGGTGTCGTTGATGTTGCGGGAGGTCGGGCTGCCGACGAAGTTGCTGTTGACGGTCACCGGGCTGAAGTTCGCGCCCAGGTTCCAGATGGTGGTGCCGTCGAACTGGAGCAACTGCAAAATGCGGCCGGTGGCCTGCGGCCAGGTCACGTCCACGCGCACCAGCCGGCGCGATATGCCGGTGTTGTTGGTGAATTGCCAGAAGACCTCATTGTTGCCGCCGGTGGGCAGGCCTTCGCCGCGCGCGCACACAAAGGTCACGTTGCGGGTGCTGCTCAGCACGGTGGATGTGGTCTGCGCCGACACCACGCTGGGGATAAAAGCGCTGGCGGTCGAATCCCACGGTGAAATGGTGGAGGATGCGACCGTGAAGAAGGCCTGGCCGTTGACATCCGTGGTGGCGCTGGACGGGCTGAAGGTATCAGTGCCGCCGCGCGACGAGCCCAGGCTCACTTGCTGGTTGGTCATCGCGTTGGAGCAGTTGTCCAGCAGCGTCACCACCAGGGAAGCGGCGGAAGTGCCGTCGGACTGCACAATGCCATTGGCTGGGGTTTGCAGTGAAACCGACGACTTGCTCGCGTCAAAGACGCCGGCGCTGCAAACCGCCGTGGCGGTGCGGGTCGGCGTGACGGTTGGCGTTTGAGTCTGGGTCGGCGTTGTCGTTTGCGATGGCGTGTTCGACGGCACCGCGCTCGGAGACCCGGTCGGCGTGGCCGTCGCAGTCGCGGTGGACGTGCTGGCCGGCAGCGGACAGTTGGCAACGAAGTCGACGCCGGAGACATCCGCGGCGGGCACGAGATCCCACTCCGTCTGGCCGGTGGAGGTGAGCAGCGGGTTTGGCATGCAGCCGGTGAAGGTCGCCGTGACCGAGATGGGCGTGCTGTCGAAGCCGCGCGCGATGTAAGAGCCGTCGGACTCGGTGACGGCCACCGCGCCATTGGAGAAGGTGATGGTTACGTCGGCCTTGCCGGAGCTATCCGACTGGTTGCGCACCGTGCCGGAAATGGTCAGGCTGGGCTCGGCCGCCGGCACCGGGATGATGGTGTAGCTATGCAGCCGCTGCGGGTCGGGCACAAAGGCGGTGACCCACGGCACCTTGAGCAACTGGTTGTAATTGTAAAAGACCTCGACCAGCACCACGGCCGTGTTGGGCGCGGTCGGGTCGAGCAGCGCTTCGATTTGGCCACTGCTGAAGTGGGATGGATTGCAGGTGAAGTCTGTGCTGGGGTTGCAGGTGCTGTAGGCCGTGTAGCCTGGCCCCAGATCGGCCGGACTGTCACAACCGTAGTGCCGGACACCCTGGCCGGTTTGATCCAGGGAATTGGCCGACTTGTCCGCGCACTGATCCCCGCGGCCCCACTGGTGCCATTCGCCTTGGGTCTCGGGCCAGGCATTGTTCGCCAGGTACGGCGGATCGTTGGGGCAGGCCTGATTGGTGGCGTCATAGGCATGGCCCTGCCCGCCGCAATACGGCCAGCGCCCATAGACCTTGCCGCTCAACACGCGGAAGATCGAAATGACGATATCATCGGTGGCCGGGTTGAGCGGCACCGGCGCCATGGTGTTCTGGGCCACGGTCGAGGCCAACAGATAGTAGTCTTTGCTGTTGCCGATGGGGACGGTGTCGGTCACGACGGTGACGCCGGCCACGACAGCCGTATCGCGGCTGGTTGGGTCGCCGTCCGCGGCGTAGCGCGCGCCTTCGCGGGCGGCGTCCAACGCGTTGAGGTATTGATTCAGCGCAAAGCCAAATTCCAGCAGCCCGGTGAGCAGGATCAGCAGCACTGGCATAGCCAGCGCCAACTCCACCAGGCTTTGCCCTTTTCGCTGCCGGCGCCAAGCCGGCTTGTTGGGTGTTGCTTGTGTGCTTATCATAACTCCTGCCAGTATAGCAAAGTCGCTATATTTTCCGCCTGGATCGCGAGTCTGAGTGCCAGGTTTGTAACACGTTTGTAACATTTCGTCAAAGAATGAGGACTCTCGCAGGGCATAACTGATATAAAACGGACCGCAAACCCGGCCCGCGAGCTTTCCGTGGGCGGTTGGCCCTATTCTGCAAGGTCCGTTGGTCTTGATATGCGAATCGACGTAATTGCGCCCACAACAAGACCTGGCTATAATCCGCGCATGACTCGCGAGGGGCGACCTCCCAAAGGTATGCAGCGTGTTTGAAACCCATAAGATCACCAGGTCGATGCAGACAGGGCACAATGGCCAGGTTGAAAGCGGCCTGCAGCCCGGCGCCACGCTGCAGAATCGGTATCAGATTCAAGGGGTGCTGGGCGTGGGCGGCATGGGCTCCGTGTACCGCGCGCGCGATCTGCGCTTTCCCAACGTCACCAAGCTGGTGGCCGTCAAGGAAATCCTGAACCTGGCGCCCGATCCCACGATCCGCGAGATGATCGTCAAGACCTTCGAGCGCGAGGCCAATATCCTGGCCACGCTCAGCCACCCGGCCATTCCGCAAATCTATGACTATTTCACCCAGGGCGACCGGTCCTTTTTGGTGCAGGAATATATTGAGGGCAAAAACCTGGAGACTTACCTGGCCGACGAGCCCGGGCTGCTCTCGGAAGACCTGGTAGCCGATTGGACCGTGCAATTGTGTGATGTGCTGTCTTATTTGCACACACATGAGCCGGATCCGATTGTGTTCCGCGACCTCAAACCGTCGAATGTGATGCTCGACCAGCACGTTCGCATCCGCCTGATCGACTTTGGTATTGCGCGCGCGTTTGCCGCCGGACAAAAAGGCACCATGATCGGCACGGAGGGCTACTCGCCGCCCGAGCAATACCGCGGCGAGGCCAGCCCGGCTGGTGATATCTACGCGCTGGGCGCCACCCTGCACCATTTGCTCACCAAACAGGATCCGCGCCTGGAGCCGCCGTTCTCCTTCGCCGAGCGCCCACTGCGCAAGCTGAACGCGGGCGTCAGTTCCGAGTTTGATGCCATCGTGGCCACCGCGCTCAATTACAACCCCACCGAGCGCTTTGGGTCGGCGCAGGCCATGAGAGATGCGGTGCTCAGCCTGCGCCGCCGGCACACCGGCATGCTCACCAACCCGTTCACAAACGCGCCAACTGTCGCCAAGCCGGCCAATGCCGGCCCAGCCAGCCCGGCGGGCCCTAGCTTACCGGCGGCCGCGGCGGCTGGCCCGGCGACCCCGATCGGCGCGGCGGCCGGCATCTCCGCCAGCGGGGGCGAGGTGGAGCCGATCTGGCGCTTCAAGTGCGAAGACGAGGTGCGCGGGACACCGCTGCTCACCGCCGGCCTGGTGTGCGTGGGCGCCTACGACAATAACCTGTACGGCATCAGCGCCGACAACGGCGAGCTGAAGTGGAAATATGCCACGGATGGCGGGCTGCCGGGCTCGCCGGTGGCCTTTGAAGATTTGATCTTGATCGGCTCGGAAGACCAGCGGCTGCACACCATCTCGGCCCGCAGTGGGCGCATCCAGTGGACTTACGGCACCGATGGGCCCATTCGCTCCACGCCGCGCGTGGCCGAGGGGCACATTTTCTTCGGCTCGGACGACGGCTATTTGCACGCCGTCAACATGCAGACCGGCCGGCGCGCCTGGCGGGCTGAGGCGGGCGGGGCCGTGCGCTGCCGTCCGGCCGTTTCCAGCGACCGCATCTTCTTCGGCACCGAGGCGGGCGAGTTTTACGCCCTGGACTATTCCGGGCAGTTCATCTGGCGCGGCAAGGCCAAGCGGGCCATCACTTCGTCGCCCCTGCTCTACAACAGCGTGATCTACTTTGGATCGGTTGACGGGCAACTGCACGCGCTAGAATCCGGCAATGGCTGGGTGGTGTGGAAGTTCCGCACCGGACGGGCGATCATTTCGTCGCCTGAGCTGGCCGGGCACCTGCTTTATATCGGCTCGGCCGACAAGAACTTGTACGCGGTGGATGTGCGCTCGGGCCGCGAGGCCTGGCGCTATGAGACCGGCGACCAGGTGAACACCTCGCCCGCCGTCCAAGGGAACACGGTCTATTTCGGCTCCATCGATGGCTGTGTGTACGCGCTGGATGC
>JAYTFQ010000325.1:0-2447 GCA_043734225.1 Anaerolineales bacterium
GGGGCAGTCGATGAAATCAACTGCCCCGCGGCCCGCGTTTTTCCCGTTGAATTTCAGAGAAGATAGGCTGTGCTATGATCCAAAGGATTGGCGCGGCCACCTGAAGGGGATGCGTATGCTGACCATCAAGCGATTACTCGCGACAGCCGTGCCCACGACGATTGGACTGCTGGGCGCGGCCGGGCTGCTGGCAATGCTGGGCGCTGGGGCGTGGCCCGCCGCGGCGGCGCCGGAGAGCGCCGGCATCCGCTATGTGACCCCGACCGGCAGCGACACGGCCAACGCTTGCGCCAGCCTGGTAACGCCATGCCAGAGCATCCAATGGGCGCTGGACCAGGCCCAGGCCGGCGACCAGATTTGGGTGGCGACCGGGGTGTATACCGGCGCCGGCGGCACCGTGGCCAACATCACCCAGACCGTGACACTGCAAGGCGGCTGGAACATCTCGTTCACCCAAAACGTGCCCGCCAGCCAGCCGACTGTCCTGAACGGGCAGGGCCTGCAGCCCGTGGTGGTCATCAGCCCCACGGCGCTGCCGAGCGGGGCGCAAATCACGCCGACCGTGGAGGGGGTGCTGGTGACCCACGGCCGGGGCCAGAGCGCTTATTGCGGCAACGGGGTGGTGGTGCCGGCGGACTGCGGCGGCGGCATCGCCAGCCTGTATGCCGATCCGCTGATCGTCAACAACGTCATCAGCGGCAACGTGGGGGCGAGCAACAGCTTCGGGTTTGGCGGCGGCATTTACATGTTCCACGCCGGCGCGGGCGCGCTGATCAGCGGCAACCTGGTCTACAGCAATATCGCCAATATCGGCGGGACCGGGCTGGGCGGCGGCATCCTGGCGCACGAAAGCCTGGCCACGATCCAGAACAACACCATCCAGCGCAACCATGACAGCATTCTGGGCACCGGCCTGGGCGGCGGGATCCAGATGTTTTTCAGCCACGGCAGCATCCTGGGCAACGCGCTGTTCGAGAACGTTTCGAGCAATCGCGGCGGCGGGATTCAGGTCAACGAAAACCACGGCACCATTGTCATCCACGGCAACTCATTCCTATCCAACACGGCGCTGGCGCAGGGCGGCGGTCTGTTCATCAGCGGCGACGTGGCGGCGCAGATCAGCAACAACCTGTTTTCCGGCAATTCGGTCACCAGCACGGCCAAAGGCCGCGGGGGCGCTATCCGCATCTCGAGTGACAATGCCGGCGTGACGATCCAAGAGAATGTTTTTAACTCAAACGCGGCGGCCTGGGGCGGCGGCTCGGCCATCGACCTGGCCGCCGGGGGGCTGGTGGACGGGAATTTTCTGAGCCAGAATCAAAACGGCCAATGGGGGGCGGCGCTGGTGCTGTCGGGCACGGCGCAGGGCATGACGGCCACCAACAATTTGGTGGTCAACAACCTGGGCGGCGGCATCGAGGCCATCAACGTCACGCAGCCGGCCACGATCGTCAACAACACCGTGGTGGGCAGCGGCAACTTCCTCAGCGGCACGGCCGGGACGGGTATCCTGGTGACCTTTGACCTGACGCCGGTGCTGCCCGTGACCGTCACCCTCGTTAACAACATCGTGCTCAATAGCGCCGCCTGCGGGATCGACGCGCACAATGCGGCCAGCGTCATCAGCCACCACAACGATGTGCGCGGCAATACCCCCAGCTATTGCGGCTCGGCCAACGGCGCCGGCAATGCGAGCTTCGACCCGCTATTTGTGAACGCGGGCGGCGGGGACTATCACTTGAGCCCGGCGTCGCTGGCGATCAACAGCGGATCGAACCCGGAGGCGCCCGCCAAGGACAAGGATGGCATCAGCCGGCCGGTGGGGCTATGGGCGGATATTGGGGCTTATGAATCGCTGTTTGGCTACCCGCTGCACCTGCCGCTGATCGGGCGCTGAAATAGTCGATCCGAAACAAATACGGCCCAGCGGCATCGATGCCGCTGGGCCGTATTTGTTTCGGAGACACCCGCCAACTACGACCCCGGCCCAAACAGGGCCGTCACCGCCTCGCGCAGTTGGACCACAACAGTATGAGCGCGCAATTCACCCTGGCTGAGGCTGGCGGCCAAGGCGCGATAGTACCACTCGATGGCGGCCGGGCCGCGGTTGAAGCGCTGCCAGAGCTGGTCGCCCTGCTGGGCGTGGTCGGCCAGCATGGCGCGCAGGTTGTGCAGCTTGTCGGCGGCGGCCACCAACTGAATGTCGCGCGGCGCGCTGCGCAGATAGTCCACCGTGTGCTGCTTGCGATCTTCCCAGGCGGCGCCGTCATGGTCGGGCTCGGAGCAGCCCTCCACAATCTGGGCCACGCGCAGGCCGAACTCGTCGGCCAGCGCGCCGGCGCTGGCGCCGGTGTCTTCAATCGTATCGTGCAGCAGCGCGGCCGCCAGCAGCGCCGGGTCGGCCTCGCCCGCCTGGGCCAGCAGCAGCATGACGCCGACCGGGTGGA
>JAYTFQ010000326.1:0-4784 GCA_043734225.1 Anaerolineales bacterium
GCCGGGTCAGATCCTAACGTGTGGTGTTATGGAATGGGCTTGATACTTCCGCCCTTGATGCCCGCGACGGCGGTGTCCGCCGCGGTCTTGGCCTCGGCCGGTAGACTGTAGCCGGAGCTGTAGGCGATCTTCAACCCGTCGTTCGACAGGTGCAGCGTAAAGGTCACGCCGCCGAGCGTCCCGCCCTCATGCTTGGCGATCATGTCTTTGATGACGCCGGTCCAATCGTAGACCTGGCTGGAAACAACCACGGCCGGCGCGAGCGATGACTGATCCGACTGGGTGCCAAACCACAGCACGCCGCCCTTGTCTTTGGCCGCGCCAATGGAGCCGACCACCGACTGCGATGAGCCGGTGAGGATATCGGCGCCGGCCGCCATGTGTGTCTTGGCAGCTTCGGTCATCAGCGCCACATCCGAGAAAGACCCGGTCCAGGTGGCGGCCAAGTGGACATTGGCATTGGTCGCTGCCACGCCGGCTTCGAAGCCCTGGATGTAGGTCTTGGCGTCGCCGACCTCAACTGGCCCGGTCACGCCGATGATCTTGCTCTTGGACAGCATCGCGGCGATAACGCCGTTCACATAACCGCCCTCTTCCGCGGCGGCGGTGTAGGCGAAGACGTTGGGCAGCCCGAAGGTGTTGACATCCGTCCCCCAGGCAAAGCTGGTCTTGGGGAAGTCGGGCGCGATTTCCTGGACCGAGGCGCCATATTGCGAGCCGTGTGCGATCACCAGGTCAAAGCCCTGGGTAGCATAGTCGCGGATGGCGGCGGCCGCATCGGGCACTTTGAACATATTCTCGGAGTAGGCAATCTGCATGGCACTTGTGCCGCCCATCTCGGTCTGAACAGCCTTCAAGGCGCTAAACATGGACTGACTGAAGGCCATGTCGTTGTTGGCGCTTGGCATCACCACGGCGACGCGAAATGGCTTGGCCGGCGCGCCGGTCGGTGCGGTGGTGGCAGGAGCGGCGCAGGCAGTCAGGATCACGGCCAACGCCAGCAAGAGCGGGGTCAGGGTGCGTTTGTTAAGCATGTTCTTTTTTCCCTCACAACAGTCGAACCAAGAACGCGTAGTTTCTGGCTTGAAATCGTGCTTGACATTGTGCGAGTTGTGCGCCTCCTCTAAGTCCACACACGACCGGGCAGCGGGGCCGGCGTTTAGGCCTCGCCGCGTTCAAAAGGCTTCGAGAGCGCGGCCGGCGGGCGGGCGCGATTGACCGCCACTGCCAGGGCCGCGATTGTCAGCAAATACGGCAGCATCACCGCAACACCGGCCGGAATTTTCACGCCCAACACCTGCATCCACAGCTGACCGGCGTTGACGACGCTGAAGAGCAGCGCTCCCCACATGACGCCCACTGGCCGCCATCCGCCAAAATAGACCAGCGCCACTGCAATAAAGCCCAGGCCGCTGGTCAGATTGTCCTGGAACAAGTTGGTGAGAGCGATGGACAGCGACGCCCCCGCCACGCCGGCCAGCAGCCCACCCAGGCTGACGCACAAATAACGCACGCCATCCACGTTGACACCCAGCGCATCGGCGGCCGCCGGGTTCTGCCCGACGGCGCGGATTTTTAGTCCGAAAGTGGTGCGTTCGATGACCCACCAGCTCACAGGCACCAGCAAGAAGGCGCCATAGACCAGCAAGTTCTGGTGAAAGAAAATTTCGCCGACCACCGGCAGTTGGCTGAGGAAGGGAATGGCCACCGGTTGAAAGCCGGCAATCGTGGTCACGGTGCCGATGGTTGTGCGGAACAACAAACTGGAGAGACCCAGGCCGAAAAGGTATAGCCCAATTCCGCTGATACCCTGCTCGGCCTTGAGTGTGATGCTGACAAAGGCCATGAGCAGGCCCATCAGCAAGCCAGTCAGCGCGCCGCACAATAGCCCGAGCCACAAGTTGCCTGTGTTGAGGGCGACAAAGAAGGCGGAGAAGGCGCCCATGAGCATGATGCCATCCACCCCCAGGTTTAGCACGCCCGAGCGCTGGCTAAAGGTTTCGCCAATGGCCGCGTACAGGTAAGGCGTGGCCAGGCGAATGGCCGAAAAGGCAATGCCGGCCAGGACCGTCCAGGAGAACAGGTTAGGCATGCTCGGCCCCTATTTCGGCCGGGATGGAGGCCGCGCGGGTGGCGGCCAGGGCAGCGGTGTTGCGCGCGGCGTGGCGGCGGATGCTGTAGTCAGCGCCTACAACCACCAGCACCACCACACCCAACAGGGTGTCGATCAGCGCGGACGGCACCTGCACGGCGCGCTGCATGATGTTAGAACCCACCAGCAGGCTCCCGAACAGATAGGCGGCGGGGATCGCCAGCAGCGGATGCAATTGGCCGAAAAGCGCCGCCACAATGCCCGAAAAACCATACCCGCTCGTGATCCCTTCCAACAGGCGGTGCTGCACACCGATCACCTCCACCACACCGGCCAGCCCGGCGAACCCGCCCGCCAGTGTGAGTGACAGCGCCTGATAGAACGGCACCGGGATGCCGGCGTGCCGCGCGGCGTCTGGGTTAAGACCCACGGCCCGGATGCGGTAGCCAATGGTGGTGCGCCACAGCAAGATATACACGGCGCCCGCCAGGATGACCGCCAGGATGGCGCCCATGTGCAATTGCGTCTGGGGCACCAGCCGCGGCAGCCACACTTGCTCGGGTAGCCGCGCCGATTGGGCAATGAAGGTCCCGCTGGCCACCTCGGCCGGGTCCATCAGCGGTCCGCTTAGCATCAAATTGATCAGCTGCAGCGCGATGGCGTTCATCATAATGGTGCTGAGGATCTCGTTCACGCCCAACCGAGCTTTCAACCAACCTGGCACGAAGCCCCAGGCTGCGCCCCCCAGGAATCCGATCAGCAGCACAGCAGGGATGAGCAGCCAGCCTGGCCAGGTGGGGCAGGCCAGCGCCAGCCACGTGCCCGCCAGCGCGCCCAGGATGATCTGGCCCTCGGCGCCAATGTTGATTACGTTGGCGCGAAAGGCGATGATGATCCCCAGCGCCACCAGCAGCAGTGGCGTGGCTTTGACGACAGATTGGGTGAGGCCGGAGGTGGTGCCAAACGCGCCGCCCAGCAGGGCCGCGTAGGCTTTGCCCGGATCGGCGTGGAGCAGTAGGAGCAGGACCGCCCCGATGGCCAGGGCCAGGACGACTGCCAGGGCCGGCAGCAGTGCCGCAATGGCCAGCCCCTTCCAATCCACTTTGGGGTGGGCGCTATGCTCGGGGACGGCGCGGACTTGGCCAGGGTCCATCTTAGGTGGCCGGATGGGCGGACATCACTCAATTGTGAGCTATCCGGTCGCCTTTGGGACAGTGATGAATATCATCCTAAATTGGGACGAATATCATTCCATGCCAAAACAAATCAAAAAAAGGGCCTTTCCGGACATGACCGGCCAGGCCCTTTTGGGTTTTGGAGGGCAGATGGTTACGCGGCGCGCCCGCGCGCCTCGCGCACACAGGCGCTGATGGCGGGCACCACTTCTTTTAGGTCGCCAATAATGGCATAGTCGGCGCGCTGCACGATGGGGGCGTTGGGGTCGGTGTTGATGGCCAGGATGTGCTTGGCGGCCTTGCAGCCGACCATGTGCTGGATGGCGCCGCTGATGCCGCAGGCGATGTAGATCTCGGGCGCGATGCGCGTGCCGGTCTGGCCCACCTGGTCCAGGTGCGGCCGCCAGCCCAGGCTGGTGACCGCACGCGAGCAGCCGACCGTGCCGCCCAGCAAGCCGGCCAATTCTTCCAAGAGCGCAAAGCCCTCGGCGCTGCCCACACCGCGCCCGCCGCCGACCACCACCGCTGCCTCGGCCAGCGACACCTTGCCGGGCGTGGCTTCCACCCGGCTGGTCACCTGCACCCGCAAATCGTTGGCGGAGAGGTTGGGGGTAAAGGGCTGAATGCTGAGCTCGCCCGGCGCAGGCACCGCTTCGGCCACCAGCGCGTGCGGCGCAATGGTCAACAGCTTGATGGCGCCCTTCAGCCGGGCCTCTTCCAGCAGGCTGCCGCCCCAGCGCATGCGCGTCACGGCGTAGGCCTCGCCCGGCTGCGCTTCGAGCACATTGGCCGCCAGCGGCAGATCAGCCTGCGCCGCCACGTGCGCCAGCACCTCGCTGCCGCGCTCGCTGCCACCGGCCAGCACCGCCTCCGGCTTGAGCCGCGCCATCAGTTCGGTCACACTCTGGGCCCAGGCCGCGGGCGCGTAGTCCGTCAGTTGGGGATGGCTGGCCACATGCACGATGCTCACGCCGTAAGCCGCCAGCCCGGCCGCCACCGGTCCGGCGTGCGGCTCGATCAGCACCGCTTCCAGCGGCGTGGCCAGTTGCTCCGCCAGCCGGCGGGCGAATGTGAGCATCTCCAGCGAGAGCGGGTTGAGCTTGCCGCGATCATGTTCCACCAGTCCGAGTATCATGGCTCAAGGATCCCCAGCGTGCGAAACACTTCCACCGCTTTGCTGGCGGCGGCCGGGCCCTGGCCCAGCACTTCCACCTGGTGGGCGGCCTCGCTCGGCAGCTTCAGGCGCACTTTTTGCAGCGTGCTGCCCGGCCAGGCCGGCGTCACGCGCTCCAACGGTTTCTTCTTGGCCTTCAGCCGGCCGGGCAGGGATGGGTAGCGCGGCAGGTTGAGGCCTTCTTTCACGGTCACCACGGCCGGCAGGCTGAAGCTGTAGATTTCGCGCCCGCCGCCGGCTTCACGCGCGGCGCGCACGACGCTGCCTTCCAGCTTCAGTTCCTTGATGCCAGTGACCACCGGCCGCCCCAGGGCATGGGCCACGCGGATGCCCACCTGGAACC
>JAYTFQ010000327.1:0-4826 GCA_043734225.1 Anaerolineales bacterium
CGCGATCGCGTAGACCGGGCCATTCGTGCCGGTGTAGCTAACATTCGCAAACGTCTGCCAGGCGCTGCCAGTCCAGCGCGCCAGATTATTGGCGGTGACCGCCCCGGCGGTGATGGTGATGAAATGTCCGCCAACATCCACTCCGGCGCCATCGGGCGTCAGCGCGTAAACCCCCTCGCTGCAAAAGATGCCGCAACTGACGCCGCCGCCCAGGTTGTTCCAGGTGTGATTGACACCATCCCAGCGGGCAATGTCCTGGGCCGAGCCGCCGCCGGCAGCGGTGAAATTGCCGCCCACGTAGACAAAATCGCCGTTGACCGCCAGCGCGTCGCCCACCGGTCCAAGGCAAATGAGGCTGGTGCAGCCAGCCAGGCCGGCCCCCAGCGCCGACCAGGTGTCGGTGGCGGCGTTCCACTGCGCCACACTGCTGGCGGCCAGGCCGCCGGCCGAGGTGAATTCGCCGGCGACATACACATCGTTACCGCTGACCGCGACGGCATTCACTGTGCCATTGACGGAATTGCCGGGCGAGTACCACTGCTGATCGGTGGCGTTCCAGCGCGCGAGATAGGGCGCGGGCCAGCCGCCGGCCGTGGTGAAGCCGCCGGTGACGATGACGTCCTGGCCGTGGACCGCTAGCGCGTAGCCGTTGGCGTTGACGCCATCCACAAACGAGGCGGGCGCTTTGACATATGACCAGGCGCTGCCGTTCCACAAGGCCACGCGGCTGGCCGGGTTGCCGCCGGCGTGCTGGAAGCGGCCGGTCACATACACACCGTCCGGGCCGATGGCGATGGCGCCGGCGTCTGGGCCGTCCAGGCCGGTGTCGAGGGCCGACCAGGCGGCGCCGCCGATGCTCCACTGGGCGATGTAGTTGACGGTGTGCAGGCTGCCGTCGGTGGCGATGGTGAACGCGCCGCCGGCATACAGCGTGCCGCCGCTGAGGGCCAGCGCCAGCACGTCGCCGTTGACGCCGCTGCCCAGTTGTGACCAGGCGGCGCCGTTGTAATGCGCGAGATGCGTGCCGGGCGTGGTAAACCGGCCGCCGGCGTAAACATCACTGCCACTAACCGCCAGCGCTTCCACCACATCGTTGGTGGTGCCGGCGCCAGCGCTCAGGGCTGACCAGGCCGCGCCGTTCCAGCGGGCGATATTTTGGGCCCCCACCCCGCCGGCCGAATCGAAAGAGCCGCCGGCGTAGACATTGCTGCCATCGGCGGCCAGCGCGTTCACGGAAGGACCGGTGACGGCGTGGAGCATGCCGCCGTTAAGCGTGGACCAGGTTTGGGTGTTGAGGTTCCAGCCGGCAATGGCTTTGGCGCTGCCGCCGCCGGCCTGGTTAAACGCGCCGCCGATGTACAGGACGTTGCCGGCGATGGCCAGGGCGTAGACGCGATTGTTGACGCCATTGGCGGCGCCGCTGCCCAGCGCCGACCAGTGGTTGGTGGCCGCGTTCCAGCGGGCCACATGGTTGGCGGACAGGCCGGCCACGCGGGTGAAATCACCGCCGACGTATAAATCGCCGTTGGGCGCAAAAACCGCGGCGAAGGTCCCGTCGTTGGCGCCGAGCGCGAGGCGGCTGTCCCACAGGGCATCGCCGGCCACGGCCGGCTGCGCTGGAGGCGGCGGCACCAGACGGGCTGGCGCGGCGGCATGCAGGCTTTGGGCCGGCGGCACAGCGAGCAGGGAAGCCAGCCAGGCCAGGCCGATTAGAACACGCGACCATCTGGATATAATCATTCGCTTCTCCGGCCCAATGGGGAATATGCTAGAACAGGCATGGGGCCTCCAATGGGATCAAGCGTGCCCGCACCAGCTCAGTCAATCGGTCCGATTCTGCCATAGGCGGGGAGGCGTGACAATAGAACCGAGGATTGAGGCCCGCGCGCTGGCCCGCTTGTCGGGTCTTCCGGAAAAATCAGGCCGGCTGGGCCGCGCGCTGGGCGGGAGCAAAGCCAGGGGTGAGATGCGTGCGGGTGATGGCGCGCCAGAAAGCGGGCGCCAGCAGGCGCGCGCCAGCCAGCAGCACAATGCCGGCCGACGCCAGCAGCCGGCTGAGGACCGTGAATGGCCGGCCCGCGCGCGCATTGTGGGCGACGGACAGCAGATACACCCGCAGCCAGCGCCCATGCCAGTAGGCGCTGGTGGCGCTGGCGCGCATGCGGCTGAAGGTGCCGGGCTGGCTCAGTTGGCGCTCAACTGATCGGCGCCACTTTTGGGGAATGGTGTTGTAGTCGGTGACGCTGGCCCAGATGCCGCGCAGGATGGCGGTCACCGGGGCGGCGGTGCCGGCCAAATCATACTGGTGCGCGATCCGCATCAGCAGATCTTTATCCTGGGCGCCGGGCATGGTGTTATTGAACCCGCCCACGGCAAAGAAGGCGTCGGCGGCGATGAGCGAGGATTGCAGCGGAACCCATTCGCCGGCCATGGCCGGGGTCAGGCAATTGCCGCTGAGCTGGTGGTTGAATTGAAACAGGCAGTGCCCGTCGGCGGCGGAGAGCTGCGTGGCCCCATACAGCCAGCCGGCCGGGTTGTTCTGGGCCAGCTCCCAAAAGACGTTAAACGCGCCCGGCAGCAGCCAATCGTCGTCATCCAAAAAATTCAGATAACGCCCGCGCGCCAGCGCCGCGCCGGTGTTGCGCGCCATGCTGCGCTCGCGGCGCGGGGTGTTAAACACCTGCACGTGCCGCGCCCGCTGCCAGGCCGCGGGCGGCAGCGGCTGGCCAGAGTCATTCACCACGATCACTTCAAACGGGCCGGGGCAGACCTGGCTCAGGACGCTTTCAACCGTCCGGGCGAGCGTGTCGCGGCCGATGGTGGGGATGACGGTGGTGCAAAAATATTGTGGACTGGACATCGCTTGGGAGGCGCCGAGCGCCAGAGCTTAAATATATGCGGCTTGGCCAAAGCCGTCAACGGGCGGCGGGCGATGGGGAGCATTTTAGTTTTAAGGCGCGTTATCGCCAGCCGGGCCGCCTCATCGCCGGCCCTCATAGGCGTTAACTTAACAGGTCGCTGCCCGGAATAGACGCGCATGGCGGCGATGGGGCTGCCGCCAATCGCGCCTGCAAGGCGCTCCCACATCTTACCAGCCCTGCTTGCGGTCGTAGGAGCGCACCTGCCCTCGCTCTTTTGGGGCTGCCGGCGCGATCCCGCTGAGCGTTTCAAGCGCCTGGACATTGAACAAGCCTGACCGCGGTTAATTTAACCTCTATCCCCCCGGCCATCTCCCGGCCGCGAGAGACAAGGGCGCGGCCGGGAGAGATCGTAAAGCCCCGGCCCAATGCAGCCGCGCTGGCGGCGCGTAGCGTCTGGGCCGGGAAGGCTTGTGTTCCTTTTATTGGTGCTAGAATCAGAAACACTGCGCCGCCGGGCCGCGCGCGGCGGGTTGGACATTTCAAGGTGACCCAGGAAATCTAGCGTGAGCTCATTGGTATGAAAGGCATCCGCATGAACCGCACCGCGCGCCGAACGTCCCGCTGGTTGTTGGTCTGCATCCTCGTTCCGCTGGCGCTGCTGGCCAGCGCCTGCCTGCCGGATGGGGTGCGCGTGCCGCAAAACCAAATTGCGGCCGCGTTGGAGCGCAAGGTGGGGCTGATCGCGTATCTCTCCACCGACGGCAACATCTACACCATCGACCAGGGCGCCGGGCGCAAGACACAGATCACGCATAACGCCTACATCAGCGACACAACCTTCTTGTTTTATGGCCTGCCCACCTGGTCGCCGGACAGCCAATCGCTGGCGTTTGTGTCGTATGCCGGCAGCCGCGGCCAAAACCCCAGCTCCATGGGCCTGTACACGGCGCCCAAGGATGGCAAGGGAGTGACGCAGGCGCTGACCAGCACGCAGCCGGTGGTCTACTTTTCCTGGTCGCCGGACAACCGGCACGTGAGCTTTATCTCGGCCACGAATAACAGCACCCTGGCCTTTCAGGTGATCGGCGCGGACGGCGCCAAGCAGCAACTGGTGGACGCGGGCTCGCCGTATTATTGGGCCTGGGCGCCGGACGGGCACACGGTGCTGGCGCACAACGGCGCGCACCTATCGCTGCTGCAAGTGGGCGACAGCGTCAACGAGCAGGCGCTGAACTTCGATGCGCAGGCGTTTCGGGCGCCGGCCTTTTCGCCCAGCGGCAAGCAGATGCTGGTGGCGGCCGTGTCGGCCGCGGGCCAATCGGCGCTGCTGCTGGCCGACGCGCAAGGCCAAAACGTGAAGGCGCTTACCACGGAAGCCTTCGGCAACATCGCCTTCACGTGGAGCCCAGACGGGCAGCGGGTGGCCTACTTGACCAGCAACAGCGGGACCGCCGGCAGCACCGGGCACCTGGTGGTGGTGGACCCGAGCGGCAAGAGCAAGCCGGTGGCGCTGACTGGCACGGACGTGTACGCGTTCTTCTGGTCGCCAGACAGCAAGTCGGTGGCCTACTTCAGCCAGGGCCAGCCGGCGGCGGGCGCGCCGGCCACCGCCACGCCGGACCCGAGCGGCAGCGGCAGCTCCAGCGTTCTGCTGAAGCTGAGCGTGCTGGATGCGCACAGCGGCGCCAGCCATTCGGTAGCCACCTTTACGCCCAGCGAGCGCTTCCTGGATGTGCTCCCGTATTTCGATCAATACAACCAGTCGCTGACGATCTGGAGCCCAGACAGCACCAACCTGGTGGTCTCGGCTTATCGCAGCGACGGGGTGCCGTGCGTGTGGGTGGTGAACGCTTCCGGCCACCTGACCCCGCGCCTGATCGACACTGGCTGGATGGGGTTCTGGTCCTGGAAATAAAGCTGGATATCGCAAAACCGCGCCAGGGCCGGGCGTTCCATGGAACGCCC
>JAYTFQ010000328.1:0-10149 GCA_043734225.1 Anaerolineales bacterium
TGCGCCAGCGCCTGCCAGAAGGCCGGGTCGGAGCAGTGGGTCAGGTCGAGGATCACTCCCACGCGCTCCATTTCGCGCAGCAGCGGCAAACAGTTTGGCGACAGTCCGGCGTCGGTGGCGGTGCCGCCAGCGTAGCGGCCGACGCCATAATGGGTCAGCCCCAGGATACGCAGCCCGGCCGCGTGCCACTCCGCCAGTTGGCCCGCGTCGCGGATGGGGTCGGCGCCCTCCATGAGAATAACAAATCCCAACGGCGGCGTCGTTACCTGGCCGGCCGGCTCAGCCGCCTCCCAGGCCGCCCACTGCGCCAGGTGAGAATCGAGTTGGGCGGTCTGCGTGATGACCCGCGCCTCGCCGGCCTCTTCCAGGGCGCGATAGTAGGCCAGTTGCCCGCGCGCAATCCCAAACGCCTGGGCCGGGGAGGCATAGTCGATGTGCGGGGAGGGTTGGCCGGTGGCGCGCGCCAGCAGCGTGGCAAAGCTGAGCGCAATGCGTCCGGCGCGCATTTCGGGCAGCGCGACTGTGCCCAGGGCGCGGCCCGCCTCACTCCCACGTGATTCCCCGGAGCGGATGGTGTGCACCGAATCCAGCAGGTTTCGGTTCCATTGCAGGGCGTTCCAGGCGAGATCGAGATGGCCGTCGGCAATCAGCATGTGCGGAATGGAGCGCTATCGGCGCCCAGGCTTAAGCAGTGAGTGGAGTCAATAGGCGCACAAAATGCGCCCGCAATTGCCGCATAGAGTGAGATCGTTCCCCTGGCGCGCGTCTTGAATGCGCGAGGATGACGGCGCCACGCCGCAGGCCGTGCAGGCGCCTTCGTCGAGCTCGGAAACGGCGCGGCCCTTCTTGCTCTGCCGCAGGCGGTTGTAAAGCTCCAGGTCGGCAGCCGAGATGGAGGTCGCGGCCATGTCGTGGTTCACTTGCAGCCGGTCCAGCCCGATCTTTAATTGCTCGCGTTCTTCGCGCAAACTGCCGTGCGCCTCGGCCGCCGCGCTCTCCGCGCGCTCCAGCCGATTCTGAACATCCTTTTGCAGCACATCGGCGGCTTCGGCGGTCAGGAGCGCCTCGAACTGCTTTTCTTCCAGCGCCTCGCGCCGCCGCTGCAAGGAGGCGACGTCGTTTTGCAGGTCTTGCAGCTCCTTGGGGCTGGTCACCTTGCCGCCATACATGCGCCCGTCGACTTCGGCGATTTTCTGCCCGAGGCTCTGGTTTTCATAGTCCAGGCCCTGCACTGCTACCCGCGCGGTGTGCACTTGCGCCTGGGCCTCCAGCAGGTCGCGCTGCGCCTTCTTCACGGTTGGGTCATCACCCAGGGCGGTTTCGATGGCGCGCAAGCGATTTTGTTTGATGTCCATCTCCAGGTCGATGCCCTGGAGTTGAAGTAGGGAGGCGGCTCGGCTCATAAGGCAGGATTATAGGGCTTGGCAGGCCAAAACACAAAACAGGTACA
The DNA here is from genome assembly GCA_043734225.1 of Anaerolineales bacterium. Lineage (GTDB taxonomy): Bacteria > Chloroflexota > Anaerolineae > Anaerolineales > UBA6663 > JAYTFQ01. The sequence continues at coordinate 1,451 of JAYTFQ010000328.1, forward strand.
ATACGGCGCGCATGGCCTCTAACGAAATCTCAACCCGACCGCGCCGTTCGGACTGGACCTGGATCGTGGCGGCCAGTCTGCTGATTGTGGCCGTGACGGTCGTGCCGTATTGGCTGGCCTATCAGGTTCCGCCGGCGCATGTGTTCAGTGGTGTGTTGGTCAACCCGGCTGACGGCAATTCTTATTTTGCCAAAATGCGGGAGGGCTGGCGCGGGGAGTGGCTGTTCACGCTGCCCTATACCACCTCGCCCGGCGCAGGGGCGCTCATCTTCACGTATTATCTCTTTCTGGGCCATTTGGCGCGCTGGACCGGCGCCAGCCTTGACCTGGTGTATGCCATGGCGCGCGCGTTGGGCGGGCTGGCGCTGCTGCTCTCAGCGTATGCCTTTATCGCGCGCTGCATACCGGCGCGCCGCTGGCAATGGCTGGCCTGGCTGCTGTTTGCGCTCGGCTCTGGGTTGGGTTGGCTGGCGGTGCCGTTGGGCGGTTTTACCTCCGACTTGTGGGTGGCCGAGGCCATCCCATTTCTATCAGTCTTTGTCAACGCGCATTTTGCCTTGGGTCTGGCGCTGCTGCTGTGGATTCTGATGTGGACCACGCCCGGGCCTGCCTGGGGGCCGGCATCCCACTGGCGGCTGGCCGCGATTGCACTGGCCACCACGGTCTTGGCACAGGTGCAGCCGCTGGCGCTGCTGAACATTGGCCTGACCCTGGCGGGTAGCCTGAGTTGGCTGCTTTATCAGCGCCGGCTGGCGTGGGCCAACTTGCGGCCGGTGCTTGTGTTCGGCGTGTGCGCCGCGCCGTGGGTCATTTACGATGCGGTGGTGAGCCGCCTTGATCCGACCCTGGCGCAATGGAATGCGCAGAATGTTACGCCCTCGCCCGCCATATGGGATACGCTGCTCAGCGGCGGCGCGCCGCTGCTGCTGGCCCTGGCTGGCCTGGTGGTGGCCGCGCGACGACGATCCGACACGGACATCTTCTTGATCGCCTGGCTGGGCCTGGGCAGTCTGGCGCTCTACGCGCCGTTTTCACTGCAGCGGCGCCTGTCGCTGGGTTTGTGGATGCCGCTCGTCCTGCTGGCAGTCATTGGCCTGCGCGAGCTGGTTTGGCCGCGGCTGCGGGCGGCCGCGCGGCCGGCGGTGCTGATTGGGTTGGCGGTGCTGGTCCTGCCCAGTAATTTGTTGGTGTATTTTGCGACAGTGGCGGCGATACAACGGCGTGACCCGGCGATATTCATGAGCGCGCCCGAAGCGGCGGCTTTGGGCTGGCTGGCCGAACACGCCGCGCCCGGCGCGGTAGTGGCTGCCAGCCCACAGCTCAGTCTATTTGTGCCTGCCCGCACCGATGCGCGCGTGGTGTATGGCCACCCGTTTGAGACCGTCGATGCTGGCGCGCACCGGCAGGCGGTGGAGGACTTCTATGCCGGCCGCCTGGCGGCGCCTGATTTTGTTGCGCGCTACGGCGTGGCGTTCGTGGTGCTGGGCGATCGCGAGCGCTCACTAGGCGCTGGGCCAGTGAACCTGGGCGGGCGCCAGACGTTTGCCGACGGACCGGTGGTGATTGATGCGCCTTAGCGGCCGAGGTGAAGGGCTGCCCGCCTGGGCGCCACCGTTGCTGGTTCCCATTGCCCTGGTGGTGCTGGCCTTCTTGTTCATCTGGCCGCTGGCGCTGCACCTCAACTGGGTGGCCTACCCGCCCGGCTCGGACTACAGCGATCTGCTGCTCAGTCACCTCCCGAATGCTCTGTACTGGCGCGAGGCGCTCAGTCGCTACGGCCAGTGGCCGCTGTGGAATGAGCAGATTTTTGGCGGGCTGCCGTTTGCCGCTGACCCGTTAGCTGGCATCTGGTACCCGCCGGCCCTGGCATTGCTGGTGCTGCCGCTGCCGCTTGGCTTTAACGTGCTCCTGGCCGTGCACATGGCCTGGGGCGGATATGGCTTGTTTTGTTTTCTGCGTGCGGAGGGGCTGGCGTGGCCGGCCAGCTTGCTGGGCGCGGTGGCGTTTACCGGCACGCCCAAACTGGTGGCGCACCTGGGCGCCGGGCACGTCAGCCTGGTCTACGCGGTGGCCTGGACCCCCTGGCTGCTGCTGGCGGTGCGCGCCGCGGTTGGCACGGCGGGTAGACCCGCCCGGCGCGCCCTGGCAAATGGGGCGGTCGTTGGCGCGCTGCTGGCCATCACGTTTCTGGCGGATGTGCGCTGGGCGTTTTATGCCGGCCTGCTGACGATGGCCTATTGGTTGGCGGCCTGGGTCGGGCAGGGCGCGGGGGATCGGTCCGTCTGGCGTGGGCGCGCCACGGCCTTGATGGGCTTCGGCGTTTTCTTTGTGTTGCTCAGCGCTGTGCTGGCGCTGCCACTGGCGCAACTGGTGACGCTCGCCAGTCGCTCGGCGCTGACGCTGGCGGATGGCGGCGCATACTCGCTCGATCCGCCATACCTGATTGGATTGGTCATTCCGGACTTGCGCGGCTTTCATGAGTGGATGACCTATCTGGGCGTGGTGCCCTTGATGCTGGCGGTGGCCGGGTTGGGCCGGCGCGCCTGGTTCTGGGCCTTGGTGTCAGTGTCGGCCGCGGCCTATTCGCTGGGCACTAACTTCGTGCTGTTCCCGTTGGTATTTCGGTTTCTGCCGCTCGCCACGCTGCTGCGTGTGCCGCCGCGCGCCTGGTTCCTGGTGGACCTGAGCGCGGCCATCCTGGCCGGGCATGGCTTGCAGCGCCTGTTGGATGGCTGGCTGCCCATGCTCACGCGGCGCTATGCGGCGCTGAAGATTAAGCTGCCGCCAGCGCGCGCGGTGGCCATCACGCTGCTGCTGCTGACCGTGCTGGACTTGATGCGGGTGGACGGCACCCTGCTGGATGTGCGCCCCATGCCGGCCTCGCCGGTGGCGGCCTGGCTGCAGCAGCAGGCCGGCCTGTTTCGCGTTTACTCGCCCAGCTTCAGCTTGCCCTACGCCGCCGGCCTACAGCATGTGGATGGCGTGGATCCGCTGCAACTGAAGACGGCGCTCAGCCTGATCGAGCCGGCCGTCGGCGTGTACGCCGCGGGGTACAGCGTGGTCGTGCCGGCCGTCAACCCCGCCGATGCAGCTCGCGGCTATGCGCTAAGTCAGCCCGATCCCACGCGGCTGGCGGGCCTGGATGTGAAGTATGTGGTTTCCGAATTTGACCTGACTGCGCCCGGCTTTGAGCACCTGCAGGATTTTGGGAGCACCCGACTGTATTTGAACCAGGCCTGGGCCGGACGGGCCTGGGTGGAAGGCCAGGCGCCGAACACGGCCGTGGTCACGGATTGGTCGCCGAACCGTGTCAGCCTGCGGGCCAGCGGGCCGGGGCGGCTGGTGCTGAGTGAGATCAACTATCCTGGCTGGCAGGTGCGCGTCGATGGCCAGCCGGCCGCGCTGGAGACGGCGGATGGCGCGCTGCGGGCTGTCGGGGTGCCGGCTGGCGCGCACACAGTCAGCTTTGATTATCAGCCGATCGCAGTGTTTGCCGGGCTGGCCCTGAGCCTGCTGGGTCTATGCGCCTTATTGGTTCTGCTATGGATCTAGCGCGGCGCGTGACCCCGGCCGTCTCAAGGCGCGAGTGGGCCTGGGTGTTGGCCGTCGCGCTCGTGTTTATGGCGTTTACAACAGTGCCGTATCTGCTGGCCGCCGCCAGCCAGAACAGCGCATGGCGCTTCGGCGGCTTCCTGCTGGCCGCCGATGACGGCAATACCTATCTGGCCAATATGGGTGAGGGCGCGCGCGGCGCCTGGCTGTTTACCCTGCCGTATTCCACCGAGCCGCAGCGGGGTGTCTTTCTTTACAGCTTCTATCTTTTTCTTGGCCATTTGGCCGGTCCGAACCACGATACTCAGGTCACTGTCTATCACGCCGCGCGCGTAATTTTTGGCGTGGCTCTGCTCCTGGCCGCCTATCGTTTCCTGGCCGAGTTCCTGGCGCGCATCCGCCAACGGCGCCTGGGTCTGCTGCTGGTGGCATTCGGCGGCGGGCTGGGCTGGATGGTGGCTTTGCTTTTTCCCGCCGGCCTGTTTGGGTCGCTGCCGGTCGACTTCATCTCGCCGGAAGCCTTTTCGTTCCTGGTCCTGTTTGGTTTCCCGCATCTGGCCCTGGCGCGCTGCCTGCTGCTGCTGGGCGTGCTGGCTTTCTGGCGCGGCCATGGAGTGCTGTCTGGCTTGGCGCTGCTGGGGGTGGGTCTGATCAACCCCCTGTCCGTCATCGTGGTGTGGATGGTTGTCGCGGTCTATCTGGCGCTAAGCGGCAGTGTCCAATGGCGGCGCGCTGGCCGCGCAAGCTTGCGTGGCGCCTGGCTGCGGGATTTGCGCTCGGCGTTGATCCTGGGCGTTTTGTCGGCGCCAATCGTAATTTATTCCATTTACGTCTTCACGGCTGACCCGGTGATGCGCCAGTGGAACGCCCAAAACCTGCTGTATTCGTCGTCGCCGCTGCACTACCTGCTGGCTTATGGTGTCTGGCTGGCGGTGGCGGTCCCTGGCTGGTGGGTGCTCTGGCGCCGGCAGCCGGGCCTGGCCCTGCTGGCAGGCGGCTGGGTGGCTGTCGCCCCGCTCCTGCTTTACTTGCCGATTCCTACACAGCGCAGGCTGATGGAGGCCGTGCAATTGCCGCTGACCGTGCTGGCTGTCTTGGGTCTCACGGTAGTCTTGCGGCGCTTGCGGCGCTGGCTGATGCCGGCCGTGGCGATGGCGGTGGCCCCAACCACGCTGCTGCTGTGGACGGCGGCGCTACTGGCCGCGCGCGTGCCGGCCGAACCGGCCTTTCATCCAGCAGATGAGGTGGCGGCGTTTTCCTGGCTGGCTCAAAACGCCCAGGCCGGCCAGGCCGCGCTGAGCGCCTTCGACACCGGCAACGTGCTTCCGGCCTATGCGCCGCTGGTTTCGTACATTGGACATGGCCCCGAGACTGTTTTCTTGGCGGCCAAGCAGCCGCGCGTGGCTGCCTTCTTTCAATCGGCCACGCCGGAGGCGGACCGGCGGGCGCTGCTGGCCGATGGGCGCATTGCCTATGTGGTGGTTGGCCCACACGAGCACGCGCTGGGGGATTTCAACCCGGCCGCGGCGCCCTATCTGCGACTCCGTTTTGAGGCGGGCGTGTATTCGGTGTACGAGGTCGTGCGGTGAAGCGGCTGCGCTTTGCCTGGCCGTACGGGGTTGTGACGGCGCTCCCGCTGCTTTTGTTCGGGCCGTTCCTGCTCGGGCTGCGCGTGCTGTATTGGGGCACCATCGAGTTCCAGTTTTACCCGTGGCATGCGTTGGCCGCCGACGCGCTGCGCGCCGGCCACCTGCCGCTGTGGAATCCCTTGCTGGGCAATGGCACGCCGCTGCTGGCGAACTATCAATCCGCCGTGCTTTACCCGCCCAATTGGCTGGCGTTAGTCCTGCCGCTTGATTTGGTCCAACCCTGGCTGGCGGCGCTGCACCTGGCCTGGGCGGGGGCGGGCATGGTCGCCCTGACGCGGCGGCTAAAGCTGCCGGCCATCAGCCAGGCAATCTCCGGGCTGGCGTTTGGGATGTCGCAGTATCTGGTGTCGCGCGTCAGCTTCCTCAGCATCAATGCCACGGTTGCCTGGCTGCCGTGGATTGTGTGCCTGGTTGAATATCAGGTGCAGCTCGGTCTGCCTGGCGCAGTCTGCGCGCCGCGCGCCCGTCTGCGCGCGGCGCTGCTGCTGGCCGCGTGTGTGGCGGCGCAGCTTCTGGCCGGGCACGCGCAAACAACCTGGTACACGCTGCTGCTGGCAGCGGCCTGGGGCGGCTGGCGGCTGCTGAGCCTGGAACAGGCTGGCGCGCGCGCGCGTGCGCGGACGGTGCTGTGGTGTGTGGCCGCGATAGGAGCGGGGGGCTTGATGGCCGCAATCCAACTGCTGCCCACGGCCGAGCTCCTGCGCCAATCGCCGCGCGCCAGCGCCGCCGCGTTTGACTTTGTGATGACCTATTCGTTTTCGCCCTGGCGCCTGTTGACACTGGTCGCGCCGGATTTGCTCGGTAACCCTGCTCGCGGCCAATTCTTTGGTTATGGCAACTATTGGGAAGACGCCATTTACGTCGGCTTGCTGCCGCTGTTGTTGGCGATGGGGATGGCGACAAAGACAGCCGTGCAGTGGTTTCGCCGTCGCGACGCACGCGTCGGTGACGGCGCGCGCGGCCTGCCCACATTCCTAATTGCGCTGGCCGCATTGAGCCTGTTGCTGGGCCTGGGGCGCAACACACCCGTATTCCCATTCCTGTATTGGCACATCCCGACCTTCAATTTGTTCCAAGCGCCCACGCGCATCATGGTCTGGTTCGAGTTTGCGCTGGCGTTGCTGGCGGGCCTGGGCGCAGCGGCATGGAAGCCCCCGCAAGGCTGGGCGCTGTATTGGACCCACCTGGGCGCGGCCGGGGCGGCGGCCATGGCCGTGGTGGGCCTGATTGCCTGGTTGCGTATCTCGCCAAGCACTCAGACCGGTCTGCAAATTCAAACCATGGGCCGGGCGCTGGCGCTGGCGGGCCTGGCCTTGTTTCTGTGTGCCTTGTTGTCGCTGACCCTGCAAGCTAAGGCCGGGCGCAGGTGGGCGGTGGCCGTGGTCGCCTTCGTGGCGCTGGACCTGTGGTTTGCCAATGCCGGGCTCAATCCAGGGGCACTGCCCGACCTTTACCGCCAGCCACCGGTCTCGGCCGCCACGGTTGGCGCTGCCCTGGGCGGCCATCGACTGCTGTACTTCCCGAATGATGAAGATACGGTGAAGTATGACCGGTTTGTCTCGTTTAAGAGTTTCGGCCCGGCCGACCTGGCCTATGGCGCGCGCGATTCGCTGTTGGCGGATGGCTCGGCCCGGGCTGGCCTGGCAAGCGCCAATAACTTCGAGCCGCTGGTGAGCGCGCGCTACGCCGCCTTCATGGATGTGATCAGTTCCACCCGTTCCGGCGCCTTGCTGCGCTTGATGGATGTGGCGCTCATCGCCAGCCCAGCGCCGCTCAGCCTGGAGCATGTCGCAGACAGCGCGTCCGGGGGTGTCCGCTTCTACCGCGCGCCCGGTGTGCCGCAGCGGGTCTGGCAGCCGCGGCATATCTTGACGGTCGCCGGCCCGGCCGAAGCTCAGGCGGCGTTGGCGGATCCCAATTTCGACCCGGCCGAGACGCTCATCCTCGAGGTGGATGATGCCGCTAATACGGCCGCCGCGACACCATTTAGACCATCGGCGGCGGCGACAACTATCCCCGTGACTTTTGAGCAGGCGGGCTGGCTGCTGCTGGCAGACACGGATTATCCGGGCTGGGTGGCGAGCGTCGATGGTCAGCCGGTCTTAGTGCGCCACGGCGACCTGGCCTTTCGAGCGGTCGCTGTGCCAGCCGGCGCGCACACGGTCGTATTTGACTATGAACCGACTAGCCTGCGCGCCGGCCTTGTTCTGACGCTGATTGGTTTGGGGTTGGTCCTGGGGATGGCAGCCTGGAGCGCGGATTGGGGACGCGGCTGGGTCGGAGGGCGACCGAATGCAAAGCGTTAGCCCCCGTGGCGCGCTCCCGGTCAATCGCGGCTGGCTGCGCCCGGTCTTCGTCCTGGCTGTTGTGCTGCCGGTCTATTTAGCGGTTGTTCTGCTTCAAAACGGCCTGAACCCACTGGCCCTGGCCGAGATCGGCGATGGGTTTGTGAACGGCCAGCCTATCAGCACGCAAACCGGCTACGATGGACAATTTTCGTATTGGCTGGCGATTGACCCTAGCCCGGCTGCGGCCGGCACACACTTCGACGTGCCGGCATACCGTTACCAACGCATTCTTTATCCGCTACTGGCGCGTTGGCTGGCGTTTGGACAAGCCGGGCTGGTGCCGTGGACACTGATCGTGGTCAACCTCGTCGCGCAGCTTGGCGGGGTGCTGGCGGTTGAGGCCTGGTTGACCGCGCACGGCGTGAGCCGCTGGTATGCTTTGACATATGGATTGTGGGTGGGCCTGGTGGGCGCCATCCGCCTGGATCTGGCCGAGCCGCTGTCGTATGCTCTGGTGGCCGCCGGCCTATTGGCTCAATATCGTCAGCGGGTCTGGCTCGCGGCGTTGTGTCTCGCGCTGGCCACCTTCGCCAAGGAGACGGCGCTGGTCTTCTGGTTCGCGCTCATGGTGTGGGCGGCGCTCGCCCGGCAGCGCCCGGCGCTGCTAGCCCTCGGCCTGGCGCAACTGCCGTTTGTCATCTGGCAGGTGGTGCTGTGGCGATGGTTTGGCGCGCCAGGGCTCGCCTCTGGCGGCTGGATGGCCACCCCGTTTGAATGGCTGCCCTACATGGGCCTGTGGCGAATCGCAGCGGTCAGTGTGCCGGCCTTTTTTCTGTTGGCCGCGATCTCGCTGCCAATTGGCGTGCTGCCCAGCGTGTGGGGTCTGGCCGCTGCCGCCGGGCGACTTTTGCAGCGCGACTTTTCGCCAGCTGTGCTGGCGCTCGGCGCGAACGCCGCCCTGATTGCCGTACTGCCGTTCTCCACTTTCCGTGAGCCGCTGGCGCTGGTGCGCCTAGCCACTGGGCTGGTGTTGGCAACGATTCTATTTGGCGCCCATATCGGCTCGCGCCGGGTACTTAACTATTCATTGTTTTGGACGGCGGGATTGTTCCTATTGGTGAGCCGTTGAGGGCACGCGGCATCCTCCCTTAAGTGTTTTCTCATTTCCCGCCTATTTGAACCAAAGCGGCCAACCTGCGGTATGATTCGA
>JAYTFQ010000329.1:0-2170 GCA_043734225.1 Anaerolineales bacterium
TCATCCACCCAGATGGCGGCGGTCAGCGAATCCCAGAAATCGTAGCCGGGCGAATCGATCTGGCCCTTTTCTTCGGTCAGGCCGTCAAAGACAAACTGCGCCACCGGGGCAGCGTGGTCGGCCTTGAGCCGGTTGTAAAAGCTCATGGTGACCGGGACGTGGTTGGTGGCGTCCAGCGGCACCAGGTTCAGCCGCGCGCCGGAGCGCAGCACTACGGCGGCAGCGCCTGGGTCGGCGTAGAAGTTCCACTCGGCCGAGGCAGCCGGGTTGTTGCCGGGCGCGTCCACCGCGCCGCCCATCACATAGATCATCGCCATTTGTCCGGCCAGCCCCGGCGCGGCTTGCAGCGCCTCGGCCACATTCGTCAGCGGGCCGAGCGTGAGCAACACCACCTGACCGGGCGCGGCGGCGGCCAGCGACTGGATCAGCGCTGGGGCAGCGAGCGCGGCGGGACCGTTCGGGTTGGCGGGCAGCCGCAGGCCCAGGGCCGCGTCGGCGCTGGCGCGCCAGGTGTCGGGGAAGGGATGACCGCCGGCTAACGCCGTGTCGCGCCCGCAGGTGACGGGGATGTTCGGCTGGCCGGCCAGCATGGCCAGGCCGAGCGCGTTGCGCACGCCGGGGCCGCAGTGGGCCTCGCCGGTGCCCGCCACGGTGATGGCCTGCACGGCCACGTCTTGCCGCCGCAGCAGGTAAAGGATGGCGCGCCAATCGTCGGGGGCCATGTCGGTGTCGATGATCACCGCCCGGCGCGCGCCGGTGAACGGTGTGGCCTTGGGGTGCGGCGTGGCCGGCGCGGCGCAGGCCGACAGGACGAGTGCGAGCAGGAGAAGGCCGTTGAAAAGTTTCATGGTGTAAACCGACTGGTTAAGCCGCTGAGTCCAATATATAGGACGGAGAAGACGGCCAGGCAGGCGATACCGACGACGATCACAGCCGCGCGCAGCGGCCGGCCCGCGCGCAACCACCAGCCGGGCGCGGCCGGTCCCTCTGTCACGATCAGCCAGGCGCGCAGCGCCAGGCCGGTGAACGTGCCCAGTAACAAACCCACGACCAGCAGGTTGTAGCCATACGCTCCGCCCGTGAGCCCGAACCCCAGCCACCAGGCCACCACCGCCACCGGCAGCCAGGCCAGCGGCCGGGTGAGCCTGGGCCACAGCGCCAGGTACTGGCACACGGCCAGGATGAGCCCGCCGCCCACGATGGTCAGCGGCCGGTATGGCACGCTGTCGGCCAGCGCATGCACCAGGCCATAGCCGGCGGCATTCCAAAGCAGCCAGCCCCGCACCGGCACACCCCAGGCCCGCAGCAGAAGCGCCTGCAAGCCGGCGATGAACAGCCCGGACACGGCGCCGAAGATGAAACCCACCAGCGCCGAGCCCAGGTCCAACGGCTCCTGGCCCCAGGTCATGCTGCCGTAACCGCCGGGGAAGTGGGCGGCGCCGGCCAGGATGACACCCAGCAGGGTGAGCGTCGTCCATTGGGCCACGGCGGGCCAGCCCAGCCGGCGGCTCACGCGGCCTCTCCGCGGGCCTCCGGGCGGGCCACGGCCCGCGCGCCCGGCCGGGCGGCCAGCCCGCCCACCAGCAGCATGGCGATGATCAGCGGGAGACCCATCAGGCTGATGGCTTTGCCCAGGATAAGCAAAACGGTGGCCGGCAGAGCCAGCATTAAGAGCGCGCCGACCCAGGGCGGCAAGAAGCGCTGCCGCCCGCGCAGCGTGGCGAGGCCCAACAGGCACAGCCCGCTGAGCGTGGCCAGCCAACCCAGGAGCACGCCCATCCAGGCCAGGTTGCGGACATTTAGCTCCCCGTAGGCTTGCTGGCTAAACAGCCAGAACTCGGTGATGTTGCCGGCGATCATCACCAGCAGGCCGCCCACGGCGAAGCGCAGCGCCACGCGGCCCAGGCGCGACCGCGCCAGCGGATAGCGGGCGCCCAGGCCGAGGCAGCCGCAAAGCATGCCCGCGAAGCCCAGCGCCCACATGCGATTGATGGCTTCATAGCTCAGGTAGCGGGTGGACCCAGGCGGCCCCCAATCCGGCGCCACGGTGGCGAGGCTGAGCCAGAATAGGCTGCCCAGAATGCCCAGGCCACCCAGGATTTGTTGACGTGTCACTTTCATTGTGTTTGCCTCTGCGGAATGGCGGCGGACGGCGGCACGCGGGATTGCG
>JAYTFQ010000330.1:0-9117 GCA_043734225.1 Anaerolineales bacterium
AAGGTGGCGCCCAGCGCCTGGGTGTAGCGCGTGCCCAGCTTGAAGATGTTGCCCACCTCCACCCCGCGCGAGGCGCGCAGCGGCTGGCCGCAATTGGGGCAGGCATCGCCCTCGCCGGCCGCGGCAATGTCGGTCACCAGCGAGGCGCTGAAGTCGCAGCCATAGTTGGTATTCAGCATGTGGTAGCCGGCCTCATTCGCGCCGCCCACCAGATTCGGCGACTGCGGGATGGCGTCATCCACCACGATCAGCACCTGCTTGGGGTCCAGCCCCAGCGGCGAGGCATAGCCCGGCACGGCGCCGATGGCGCGGATTTCTTCCTCGCGCGCCGGGCGCAGCTCCTTGGCCTTCAAGGCATTCGTCAGCTTGGTCTCGTTCACTTCCATGTCGCCGCGCACCAGCGCGAACACAAACCGGTCCACCTGGCCCTCGCCCTCCGGCAGCGTGGCCACCATGAACACCGCCTTGGCCGTGCGCGCCGTGGGCACCTTTAGGAACTCGGCCAGCGCGGCGATGGTGGCCACGTGCGGCGTGGCCACTTTCTCCAGCGGCAGGGCATCTTCAGCGGCGGCTGCCGGCTTGCGGAAGCGGGCGATCTGGCGGTTAGCCGAATAGTGACAGTTGTCGCACAGCAGCAGCGTGTCCTCGCCGATGGGCGTCAAGTACATATACTCGTGCGCCAGGCTGCCGCCCATCATGCCCACATCGGCGCCCACGGCGATGGTCGGCAGCGCGCAGCGGTTGAAGATGTTGAAATAGGCCTGGTAGTGGGCGCGGTACTGCTTGTCCAGCGCCTCGTTGTCCGGGTCCAGGCTGTAGCTGTCGAGCATGGTGAACTCGCGCGCGCGGATCAACCCGGCGCGCGGGCGCGGGTCATCGCGCCACTTGGTCTGGATGTGATACACCAGCATTGGCAGTTGGCGGTACGACTGCACCTCGCGCCGCACCAGGTCGGCCACGATCTCCTCGTGCGTCATGGCCAGCACCATGTCGTGCTTGGATTTGTCCAGGAAGCGGCCCATCTCGCTGCCGATCTGGTACCAGCGGCCGGTCTCTTTCCACAGGTCGGCCGGGTGCACCACCGGCATGCTCAGCTCCTGCCCGCCGATGGTGTTGATCTCGTCCCGCATGATGTTTTCGATCTTGGTCAGCGAGCGCTTGGCAAACATCAAATAGCTGAACAGGCCCGCGCCCAACTGGCGGATAAAGCCGGCGCGGACCAGCAGGCGGTGGCTGTCGACCTCTGCTTCAGTCGGTGCTTCGCGGAGGGTTGTGCCGAACAGGTGACTCATGCGCATGGATGTGGGTTTCCTCGGGGGGTGATTGTAACACGCGGCGGGGAGAGTGATCCGTGGTACGTGGTGCGTGGTGCGTGGCGCGTGGTGCGTGGTGCGTAGTTAAGGCTTTTCCAAAGTCGCGTCGGGCGACTGAAGTCGCTGCAACAAAGGCACAAAGCCCGCCTGCGCGGGCTGGATGTGCGCAATTCAGTCGCCGTAGGGCGACTTTGTGCTCTTGTTGCCGCGACTTCAGTCGCCAGGCGTATGCCGTGCAATGGCACACCAAACTTTAAGAAAGCCATGGCGCGGGGTGCGGGGTGCGTGACGCGGGGTGCGTGGTGTGTGGTGTGTGGCGCGGGGTGTGTGGTGTGTGGTGTGTGGCGCGGGGTGTGTGGTGTGTGGCGCGGGGTACGGGGTGCGTGGTGCGGGGTGCGGGGTGCGTTCGGATTTCCACGGACCATGCACCACGGACCACGGACCACGGACCACGCTCTACGCACCACGCATTGAAAATTACGCTTTACGCCCCCCGGTCGCCTCTCACATACGGCAGCCCCAGCGCCGCCGGCGCGCCCAGCCGCCGCCGCAGCGCCGCGCGCGAGCCGATAATCAGGATGGCGATGGTGGCCAGGTAGGGCAGCATATCCATCAGCCGGCCGAGCGAGGGGTTGTTGGCGGTCGAGATCAGCGGCAGGGCCGGGTTCTGCAGGTCCAGCGGCAGCCGGCGCAGCAGGCCGAAGAAGTAGGCCACGCCCATGCCGCGCAGCGGGTCCCACGCGGCGAAGATCACCAGCCCGACGGCGATCCAGCCCAGGCCGGAGGTCTTGCCGTCCACCCAGCCCGGGTCGGTGATCAAGCTCATGGTCGCGCCGCCCAGCCCGCTGAGCAGGCCGCCGAAGATCACGTAGGCGTAGCGGATGCCGTAGACGTTCAGGCCCAGCGCGTCGGCGGCGGCCGGATATTCGCCCACCGAGCGCAGGTTGAGGCCCGGCCGAGTGCGGTTGACGTAGTACCACACCGCCACCGCCACCAGCACACCGACAAAAATGATGACGATCTGCTCCAGCGGCACGCGCTCGATCAGCGGCAGAAAGACCGGCGTGGGGTTGGGCGAGGGCTTGCCGGTAAACGCCCCGCCCAGGATGCTGGTCAGGCCGGTGCCCAGAAAGGTCACCGCCAGGCCGCTGACCACCTGGTCGGCGCGCAGGCTGATGGTCACAAAGGCGTGCAGCAGAGCCAGACCGCCGCCCAGCAGCGCGCCCGCCAGCAGGCCCAGCACCAGGTTGCCGGTTTTGCTCCACACCACAAAACCGCCCAGGGCGCCTACCAGCATCATGCCCTCGATGCCCAGGTTCAGCACGCCGGCGCGCTCCGCCACAATCTCGCCGACGGTGGCAAACAGCAGCGGCGTGCCGCTGACCAGCGCGCCAAACAGGATGGTGACAGCCAGCGCCACCAGCGCCGCGCCGGTCATGGCCGCGCCTCCGCCGCCAGCGCGGCGGCCGGCTCGATTTTTTCCAGGCGGAAGCGATAGCGGAACACCAGCTCGGTGCCAACCACCACAAACAGGATCACGCCTTGCAGCATGGACGAGATGCCCTGCGGCTGGATCAGTTGCGTGCCCACCAGCAGCCCGCCAAACAGAAAGGCAACGACGATGGCCGCCAGCGGGTTCAGCCGCGCCAGCCAGGCCACAATCACGCCGGTAAAGCCGTAACCGTGCTGAAATTTGCCGTTCAGCTCGCGCAGCGCCGCCACTTCGTTCATGCCGGCAAGCCCGGCCAGCGCGCCGGAGAGGGCCATCACCAGCACAATGTTGCGGGCCACGTTGATGCCGGCGTAGCGCGCCGCCTGCGGGTTGTTGCCGATCACGCGGATCTCATACCCCCACCGGCTGCGAAATAATATCCAGGCCAGGATGATGGCCGCCGCGATCCCCAGGAAGATGCCTGGGTGAGCGGTCAGCCCGGCGAACACCGGCACGCTCTTGGCCAGCGCCGTCAGCCGCGGCCAACTGGCCGAAACGGCAAAGCGGCCGGTGGACTCGAAATCGCCTCTGCTCCACGGCCCGACGATCACAAAATACTCCACCACCTTGTAGGCCACATAGTTGAGCATCAGCGTCGAAATGATTTCGTTGATATTTAGCCGCGCCCGCAAGTAGCCGGGGATGGCGCCCCAGATCAGCCCGGCCAGGATGCCGGCAATGGCCATGGCGCTGAGCATGATGGGCGCCGGCGTGGTTTTGGGCAGCAAGAACACCGCCACGCCCGTCGCCGCCCAGGCGCCCATAAACATTTGGCCGTCCGCGCCGATGTTCCACAGCCGCATGCGGAAGGCCACAATGCAGGCCAGGCCGGTGAGCAGGATCGGCGATGTTTTCACCAGCGTGTCTGAGAGCGGTCCAAAGCACAGCAGCCCCTTGGGGCAGTCGCCGCCGCTGAAAAAAGCTGCCAGCCCGGCCTGCCAATCGGACGGGTTCCCGAAGCCTTCCTTGAAAATTTCCTGGTAGGTCGAAATTGGCGCCGCGCCGGCGGCCTTCAGCACAAATCCGCCCACAATCAGCGCCAGCACCACCCCCAGGATAGACGAGACCACCCCGGCCCAGCCCGGATTGGTGCGCCGGGTTTCCATGCTCAGCCGATAGGATGTGCCGGGCAGGTTCATGCCGCTACCTTGGTGGCCGCCACCTTGGTGCCGGCCATCATCAGGCCGATGGTGCGGATATCGGCGCCCTCGGCCGGCAGCTCGCCGATGATGCTGCCTTCATACATCACCGCCACCCGGTCGGCCAGCGCCAGCAACTCGTCCAGGTCCTCGGAGATCAGCAGCAGCGCCGCGCCGCGCTCGCGCTGCTCCACCAGCAGCTTGTGCACCGCTTCCGTCGCGCCCACGTCCAGCCCGCGCGTGGGGTGCACGGCAATCATCAGCGCCGGCAGGCCGGAGACTTCGCGCGCCAAAATCACCTTCTGCAGATTGCCGCCCGAGAGCATGCGCACCGGCGTCTCCACGTTCGGCGTGGCAATCTGATACTCGTCCACCAGGTGCACGGCGTTGTCGTGCACCGCCGCCGAGTTGATGGCCCAGCCGGAGGCAATTGGCTTTTTGTTGAAGCGCTTCAGGATCAGGTTTTCGGCCACGCTCAGCCCCGGCACGCTGCCCACGGCCGAGCGGTCCTCCGGGATGTGCGCCAGGCGCTGGCCCACTTCCTGCCAGCGCGTGGCCGAGTTCAGCGGCGTGTCGCCCAGGAAGGCGGTGCCGCCGGTGCAGTTTCGCAGCCCGGTCAGCACCTCGGCCAACTCGCGCTGCCCGTTGCCGGCGACGCCCGCCAGGCCCAGGATCTCACCTGAGCGCACTTCCAGGTTCACATCGCGCAGCGCCGGCAGGCCGCGGTCGTTGTCGGCTTTCAACCCCGCCACCTTCAGCACCGCCGCGCCGGGCGCCATCTTCTTCTTTTCAATCCGGAACAGCACCTCGCGGCCCACCATCAGCGTGGCCAGTTGGGCCTTGGTGGCGCCCCGGGCCGAAACCCCGGCCGCCGTCACCTTGCCGCGCCGCAGCACGGTCACGCGGTCGGCAATCGCCACCACCTCGTCCAGCTTGTGTGAGATAAAGACAATCGTGTGGCCGTTCTTGGTCATGTCGCGCAGGGTGCCAAACAGGCTGTCCACTTCCTGCGGCGTCAGCACCGCCGTGGGCTCATCCATGATCAGCACTTTAGCGCCGCGATACAGCATCTTCAGCACTTCCACCCGCTGCTGCTCGCCCACCGACAGCTCCCAAATTTTGGCCCGCGGGTCCACCCCCAGGCCGTATTGCTCGCCCAGCGCCATCACCTGCGCTTCCACCCGTGTCAGGTCCAGGAAAAAGCGCGGCTGGCTGAGGCCCAGCACCATGTTCTCGGCCACGCTGTGCGAGGGCACCAGCATGAAGTGCTGGTGGATCATGCCGATGCCGTGGGCGATGGCCGCCTGCGGCGAGTGCAGGCTCACCGGCTGGCCGCCCACCAAAATGTCGCCGGCCTCCTGCCGATACATCCCGGCCAGCACGTTCATCAGGGTGCTCTTGCCGGCGCCGTTTTCGCCCAGCAGCGCGTGCACCTCGCCCACCCGGCAGGTAAAGTCCACGTGGTCGTTGGCCAGCACGCCGGGGAAGCGTTTGACGATGCCGCGCATTTCAAAAGCGTTGGGAGCGTCGCTCATGGCAGCTCTCGATGGGCCGGCAGGTTGCTCAAGGGGGCGGGTTGTGCCCGCCCCCTTGAGTTTACTAAAATACAAAGGTTCGGATTGCGACTGACTTAGTTGCTGCCCGGCATGGCCGGGATGGTGCCCTGGATGCCGTCGGCCAGCCAGTGCATGCAGATGGTGCAGCCGGTGCGGCCGGTGAGGTTGTTAGCCGTGATGGTGGCCGCATCGATGCCCTGCAAGTCTTCATCGGTCAGGGACACGCCAGCCGGCACGATGATCTTGCCGGTGTTATCCTTGATCGGGCCCATAAACAGGTCCTTGCGGGTGAACTTGCCCGAGAGCATGTCCGCCAGCTTGGCCTGCACCAGCGGGATGACATCCGCCGGCACGCCCGGCTGGGGCTTCTGGCCGGTCATGAAGCCATACAGGCCGACGATGCCCGAGTCAGCGTCCAGATAGCTGTTGCCGGGCTTCCAGGTGCCGGCCTTGATCTGCTTGATGATGTCGAGGTAGACGGGGCCCCAGTTCCAGTACTCCACCGTCAGGCACTTGTCGGCCGCCGGCGCGCAGCCGCCGATGTAGTCGTAGGGGATGGCCCACTTGCCGGCGTTTGAGGCGGCTACCAGCGGGCCGGGCGTGTCGGAGCCGATCAGAACCACATCGACCCCGGCGTCAATCAGGCTCTGGCCGGCCTGCTTTTCCTTGTCCGGATCGTACCAGGTGTTGATCCAGCGCACTTCCATCGTGCACTCGGGGCAGGTCTGTTTGGCGCCCAGCATAAAGGCGTTGCCCAGCCGGATTACTTCCGGCAGCGGCCAGGGGGCCACATACCCCAGCTTGGTGCTCTTGTCGGCCTTGGCGCGCGCGCCGGCGATCATGCCCGACAGATACTTCATGTCTTCCATGGCCCCGAACAGGTTGCCATAGTTCGTGCCGTTGCTGCGATAGCCGGAGACGTGCAGCCAGCTGATCTTGGGGAACTCGGCCGACAGGCTATCCATGGTCGGCCCGTATTCAAACGTGGTGCCAATGATCATGTCAAAACCCTTGCGGGCCAGTTGGCGCATGACCGACTCGGCATCCGGGCCGGGGTTGATCAGCTCGACGTATTGCACGGCGATGCTGGCATCTTGCTGCGCCACCCACTGCGCGCCTTCGGTGTGCGCCTGGGACCAGCCGCCATCGGCGTGGAACCCAACCAGCACCACGGCGACGTTAAACTTGCCGGCGGTGATATCTGGGATTGTGGGCGGGGCCGCTGTCGCGGCGGCAGTGGCTGCGGCGGTGGCGGCTACAGTCGCGGCCGTGGTGGGGGCTTCGGTCGCGGCTGCGGCCGTAGTCGGCGCCACAGTCGCGGCCGTGGTGGGGGCTGCTGTCGCGGCGGCGGCCGTGGTTGGCGCCACAGTCGCGGCGGGGGCCGTGGTGGCCACCGGGGCGCTGGTCGGCGCGGTCGTGGCTGTGGCCGCCGGACTGCAGGCCGCCACAACAAAGGCGGTCACGGCCAGCAGGCTCATGACGTGCCACAAACGATTGTTACGCATGGTTCTCTCCTCCAAAAGGGTTATTCCAACGCGATTCTTTGTGCTTGCTCGGCGTAAATCACTCGGCGAACCTCGGCCTCACCTCCCTTCAGGGCCGGCGCGGGTCAACCCGGAACAATCCAGGTGCCCGTTGCGCCGGCCAAAGCCCTCCCAATATTCGCGGGATCGGTGATCAGCGCTTTCTGGCCGCCGCGCTCCAGGTAAGAAATGACGGCCTGGATCTTGGGGCCCATGCTGCCCTTGGCAAAATGTCCCTCGGCCAGGTGCTGGCGCGCCTCGGCCAGCGTCAGCCGGTCGAGCCAGAGTTGGTCCGGCTTATTGTAATTCAGCGCCACCCGCTCCACGGCGGTTGAAATAATAAATAGGTCGGCCTGGATCATATTCGCCAGCAGCGCCGCGCCGAAGTCCTTGTCGATCACGGCTTCCACGCCCAGCAGGTCGCCATGCTCATCCTCCACCACCGGGATGCCGCCGCCCCCCACGGCCACCACCACCACCCCGGCCTGGATCAAGGTCTGGATGACCTGCGCTTCCACAATGCGCTGCGGGCTGGGCGAGGCCACCACCCGCCGCCAGCCGCGGCCGGCGTCTTCCACCACCACCCAGCCATCGGCCGCCGCCCGCGCCTGGGCCTCGGCCTCGGTCATAAATGAGCCAATCGGCTTGGACGGCTTCTGAAAGGCCGGGTCGTCTCGGTCCACCACCGTCTGGGTGACGATGGACGCTGCCTGCTTGGCCAGCCCGCGCCGCCGGAACTCGTTGTCCAGGGCGCGCTGAAACATGTAGCCAATGGCGCCCTGCGTATCCGCCCCGCAATAGTCCAGCGGCACCTCGTGCAGCGCGTGGCGCGACAGCTCCGAGCGGCGCAGGATGAAGCCCACCTGCGGGCCGTTGCCGTGCGTCACCACCACGTTCCAGCCGCCCTCAATCATCGCGGCGATATGGCGCATCGATTCGCAAGCGGCGGCATACTGATCTGGCACCGAGCGATGCTTCTCGTCCAGAATGAGCGAGTTACCCCCTACCGCGACAACAGCGACTCGTGACACATGGCCTCCCATGGCTACATCGTCAGCGCCATCACCGCTTTTTGCGCGTGCAGCCGGTTTTCGGCCTCGTCATACACCACCGATTGCGGCCCGTCGATCACCTCATCCGCCACTTCCAGGTTGCGGTCGGCCGGCAGGCAGTGCATATAAATGCTGTCGTCCTTGGCCAGCTTCATCCGGCGCGCATCCGTGATCCACGAGCGATACTTCTCAATCGCCGCCTTGCCTTCTTCCTTGGTAGTGGTGGTCAGCAGAGGCCCCCACGACTTGGGATAGACCACGTCGGCGTCCTTGAAGGCTTCGTCCATATTATCGGTGATCTCAAAGCCGACGTGGAATTCGCGCGCATTCGCCTCAGCCTGGGCCACGATGTCGGGCATCAGCTTAAACTCCGGCGGATGCGCCAGCACCACGTCGCAGCCAAAACGCGTCAACTGCAAAATCAGCGACTGCGGCACCGAGATCGGCTTGCTGTACGAGGCGGCATACGCCCACGACACCACCACCTTCTTGCGCCGCAGGTCGCGGCCTTTCTTCTCAATGATGGTCATCAGGTCGGCCAGGCACTGAAAGGGGTGATAGACGTCGCACTGCATGTTGAGCACCGGCACCCGGCTGGCCTGGGCCACTTCATTGATGTACTTGTTGCCGGAAGCCCAATCCACCTGCCGGATGGCGATGCCGTCGAAATAGCGGCCAAAAATCTGGCCGATCTCCTTGGCGGTGTCGCCGTGCGAAATCTGGGTGGTGTTGGAGTCGATAAACGCCGCGTGCCCGCCCAGTTGGGCCATGCCGGCCTCAAACGAGCCGCGCGTGCGCGTGCTGCTGAAAAAGAACAGCATCGCCAGCACCTTGTCGCGCAGCAGCGCGTGCGGCTCGCCTACCGCCCGCTTGCGCTTCAGGTCAAAGGCCACGTCCAGGACCGTCTCCACTTCGTCCTTACTGAAGTCAAGGTCGCCGATGAAGTCGCGTCCCCGCAGATGAGTTTGCATGCTTGCCTGTCTCCTTTACAGCCGCGTTTGCCGGCCGCGTAGGGGCGTTCAACTGCGAAGCGTCCCTTTGG
>JAYTFQ010000331.1:0-4312 GCA_043734225.1 Anaerolineales bacterium
ACCGCGGTGTGCAGCGACTGATAGAAATTGTCCTTCGGCGTGGCGATATAGTCGTCGAACTGGCCGGGGATTGGCCGCCACAGGTTGTGGATGACGCCCAGGGCAAAGTAGCACATGGACTGCTCGTGCAAGATGATCCGCACGGCGCGCACGTCGTAGACCTCGTTGAACTCGACTTCTTTGCGCTCCATCTTCTTGTAGATCGAATAGATGTGCTTGGGCCGGCCAGAGACGTCGGCCTCGATGTTGGCCTGGGTCAGCGCCTGCTTCACATGGGCGACGATGGTCGCCATGGTGTGCTCGCGGTCGGCCTGGTGCTCGGCGATCTGGTCGGTAATTTCGCGGAATCGCTCCGGGTTGACGTAGCGGAAGCTCAGGTCTTCCAGCTCCGACTTCACCGACCAGATGCCCAGCCGGTTGGCCAGCGGCGCAAAAATTTCCAGCGTCTCGCGCGCGATGCGCGCCTGCTTCTCGGGCCGCACATGCATCAGCGTGCGCATGTTGTGCAGCCGGTCGGCCAGCTTGATCAGCACCACCCGCACATCGTCGCTCATGGCCAGGAACGTCTTGCGCAGGCTTTCGGTGTGCCGGTCAATGGGCGTGTTGCCATCTTTAGACACGCGCGGCAGTTGCGCTAGCTTGGTCACACCGTCCACCAGTTGCGCCACTTCATCCCCAAAATCGGCGCGCAGTTGGGCCAATGTCAGCCCGGTATCTTCGACTGTATCATGCAGCAGGCCGGCGGCAATCACCGGCGCTGGCAGGTGCATCTCGGCCAGGATCAGGGCCACATTCAAGCAGTGCTGCAGGTAGGGCTCGCCCGAGGCGCGTTTTTGGCCGGCGTGAGCCTTGTCGGCCACGGCGTAGGCTTTTTCGATGAGGGCGCGGTCGCTCAGCAGGATCGCCGGCGGCAGCGCTTGCAGCAATGTTTCCAGTTTCACGGGCAAAAGTATATCACGCGCACGTTATGTTTCGTATTAACTCCCTACCTCCCCAGGGCCATCGCGCCTCTTGCCAAAAACAGCGTAACAACGTTGGGGCGGACCTGTGTGTCCGCCCGCCCTATGTGTCCGCCCGCCGCGTGAAAAAGTCCGATAATTTTCAATCCAACGGTACGTCAACGCGATGGACCGGCCCACCACGGCGGTGGCACCTATGTTGCATCTAAGTGTGAAGCATGTTAACAGGCAAAGGCTGGTTTATCTGGCAAGTATCACGCTGTGAGCATGGCTCGCCCGCGGCCATCGCCGACCGCGCGGCCGCCGCCGGCCTCAGCCACGTGCTGATTAAGGTGGCGGACCGCGCCCACGACTTTGGCATCAATTGGCACGGGCAAGACCTGGTGGCGCCCGTGGCCGAGGCCTTGCGCGCGCGCGGCATTCAGATCTGGGGCTGGCACTACGTCTATGGGCAGCAGCCGGTGGACGAGGCGCGCGCCGCCGTCAAGCGCGCGCGCCAACTGGGGCTGGATGGCTATGTGATCGATGCCGAAGGGGAATACGAGTCGCCCTACATGGCCGGTCCCGCCCGCGCCTTCATGAACACCCTTAAGGAAGGCTTGCCGGCCGAGACGCTGGTGGCCCTTTCGTCCTACCGCTTCCCGTCAGTACACCGCAATCTGCCCTGGGCGGCCTTCCTGGAGCACTGTGACCTGGTCATGCCCCAGGTCTACTGGCTGGGCGCGCACAATTCGGCCGTGCAGCTCACGCGCTCAGTTAAAGAGAATAACGATCCGAAGCTGGTCGGCGTCGTCCGGCCGGTGGTGCCCACCGGCGCCGCCTTCGGCGCCGGCGATTGGCTCGCCAGCGCCGATGACCTGGAAAAGTTTCTTTCCACCGCCCAGCAGCTCAAACTGCCGGCGGCCAACTTCTACAGTTGGGACGCGGCCGGCGTGCCGGACAACCATGACCTGTGGAACACCGTCTCCAGCTATGATTGGGGAACCGGCGCCTCAGACCTGGAGACTGACACCCTCATCCGGCGCCTGTTCGCCACGCTGAATGCCGCCGATCTGGCCGGGCTGGGCAGCCTGTACGCCGCCAACTCCGCCCACGTCACGGCCGACCGCACGATCTTTGGCGTCGGCAGCATCGCGGCCTGGTACCAGGCCCTGCTGACCAATAAACTACCCGGCGCCGTGTTCACCCTCACCTCGCTCACCGGCGCCGGCAACTCGCGCACGGCCAAATGGACCGCCGCCAGCGCGCGCGGCCAGGTGCAGGATGGCGAAGACAACTTCGGCATCCTCAACAAGCAGATCGTCTACCACGCCACGCACTTCACCATCATCAGCGATCAGCCGCAGCCCGCGCCGACCTAGCAATGAGTCAATCCAAAGACTAGCCGTCGCCCTGAGTGATCGCACGCCGCGCGCCATGTGTCGAACCAGGAAACCGGTTTTACCAGCGTTGAATGATCGTCCCAATGAGTCATCAGGCCGTGCGCGGCACTTTTCGACCCGGGAAACCGGTTTATCCAGCCGTCAAGGCCTATCACCCTGAGTGGTCACGCCGCGCGCGGCATGTTACGACGCGAGACACTCAACTCGCGTTGGCTGTCTACCCTGAGTAAACATGCCGCGCGGGATGTGTTGACGCCGGAAACTTAGTTTGCGCTAGCTGTCCACTCTGAGCGCGAATGCGCAGACTTCGGCCAACCATCGAGGTGGCGCGCGAAGAGCCTCCCCTTATGTCCCCGAGGAGCCTTGTTTCTGAGCAGCGCGAATGTGCCGCTCCCGAGCTCACATTTTGGTCGCGCGCGACGCAACGCGCCCCGTAGGGGATGGGCCTCAACTGGCTATAAACGACTATGTGCATTCACATCGCACGAGCCGGTTTCATTCCAATACGCTAGGTTCGTTCAGCGCCAGACAAGATCGCGCCCGCAAGCCCAAAAGTGATAGGGCAGGTGCGCTCCTACAATCAACAGTCCGCGCATGAATTGTGGGAGCGCCTTGCAGGCGCGATTGATGCCTTTGTGGGAGCGCAGGCGCGATTGGCTCCCTTGTCCGCAGCGCTCGATTTTTCACCGAGCGATGCAATAGCCCGCCGTCGTCGCGCGGCCATCAGTCGCCATGCCGATGTGAGACCTTCGGGGTGCCTTGCGCCCGGTTCAGCGCCCGCTCAGCTGCCGGGTCGCTCGTAAAACGCCAGCAGCGTGCTGCCATAGCGGCGCTGGTCCACCAGCGTCAGGTTAGTCAGCGCCAGCGCGCTGAACTCGCGCGGATCAATCTGCGCCACCACCACCCCATCCGGGTTCACCCAATTCGGGCGGGCATCAATGGTCGCCAGCGCTTCGGCCCACAGATTGTGATACTGCGGTGGCGCAATGTGGATGAAATCGAAACCGGCGTTGGGCGTATTGCGCAGATAGATGAACACATCCGCCCGCAGCACCCGCCCGCGCTCGCCAAACCCGACCGTTTTGAGATTGGCCTGGATGATGTTGACCGCCTGCCGATCGCTTTCCACAAATGTGGCCCTGCCGGCGCCGCGGCTGAGGGCTTCAATGCCGACGCTGCCGGTGCCGGCAAACAGGTCGAGCACCTCGGCCGACTCAATGTCCGCGCCCAGCAGGTTGAAGAGGGATTCTTTGGCTCGGCCGGAGATGGGCCGCGTGCCGTCGCCGGGCACCATTTGCAGCTTGCGGCCGCGCGCGCTGCCGCCGATGATGCGTAGACCCGGCATTTCAGGATGACGGCCGGATGATGTCCGCGCTCAGGCCCCAGTCGCCGCTGGTAATACGATTGATGTGGCCGCGCGCCAGCCGCGACAGCATCTGGCCGCGAATGTTGTTGGCATCCTGCGGGCCGAGCTTGACCACCGCCTCAAACTCCGGCACTGCCTCCTGGCCCGCGCCCGATTCTTTCAAGGTCAGCCCCAGCCCATAGTGGCCGTCGGTGTAGTTGCGGTCCAGCGCCAGCGCCTGCCGAAAGGCCGTAATCGCCTCATCGAACTTGCGCAGGCCGTAGTAGCCCCAGCCCAGGTTGGAGTAGGCCTCGGCGCTATTAGGATTTGAGGATACAGCAGTCTGGTACGTTTCAATCGCATTCGGCGCGGCAGCAACAGCGGGCATGGGCCAAACTCCTTAGAATCGACGGTGAACACGGGGATTATACCCCGCCCGGCGAGACGGGCAAAACCGGCCTAGCGCGTGACCGTAAACACGTCGCTCAGCACAATGCCGTCCGCCGCGGTCGGCGCGCCAGTGCCATCCAGCACGCGCATCCGCAGACCGGTGTCGCCATCCCACAGCCCGGCAATGACTTGATACTGCCCCACCGGCGCGTCGGCGCGCAGCCCGGCATCATGCT